>JAYSXB010000204.1:0-1389 GCA_043717775.1 Arenimonas sp. | reverse complement strand
TCGCGCCTAAAGGCGCTCCTACACACACCTAGCATTAGCTTAATTTTCCGACAATACTCAGGCCGGCAATCCAGACACCTAATACAGTGCCTAAATTGGTGAGTGTGAAATTCACAAAGACACGGGCAACACGATTTTTCCACCAGCCTTGCCAATGGCTGGTGTCGTCTCGTAATTTCAGAAAGTCGTCATACGTGGGTTTACGAATCCATGCTTCCACAAAAGCGCTTACCATGCCCGAACTTAAAGCCGGATGCAGTGGCGTAATAGGTGCAGCGAGAATTGCACTTAAAATACTTAATGGGTGACCACCCGCAAGTGCGCAACCGATTCCGCTCAGCACACCGGTGATCACTACCCATTGCAATACCAGTTTTGCCCCGAGCTCGGCACCACCGTGATAAAAACCCCAGGCAAAACCACCGATTAAAAATACGCAAAGAATAATCGTGAACCAGGGGATTTTGCTGCCAGTGGGTACCGAATTGAGTGTTTCGCAAGTGGTATGTGGATGGTCAGGCGCATTGGCGAGTGCTTCGCTTAGGCCTTTCAAGTGACCAGCACCAATCACGGCCAAGACTTCGCGTGGTTTTGAAACTTCGGTTTGTTCACGTAATTGCGCCGCCATGTAGCGGTCGCGTTCGGCGATAATTTTTTCATATAACTGTGGCGTGGTTTCAGCAAATTCGCCAAAGCTCGATTCCAGAATATCGCCTTGTTTTAATTTTTCAATTTCGGTTTCGTTGACTTCTTCGTTAATCAGCAAGCTACCCGCCAAGCCGGTCATTAATTTACTGCGGCCCCAAAAACCCAGGCTATACCAGGCGCGTTTTAGCGTGGTGCCAATATCACGGTCAATCAAATAAAGCGGCAGATTTTTTTCTTTCGCGCCGATAGCGGCGGCTTTCAATTCAGCGCCAGGTTCAACACCCAATTGTTCTGCCAATCTTCTTTGATACGCCGCCATGGCAAGATTGGCCGCCATTAAACCCATTTTGCCTTCTCGGATAATCTGGAATAGGTCAAGCTTGGCGAGTGCATTGCTGTCGGTCATGGCGCGATGACGATTAGTATCAAGTTCAACCGCAATGGCGTCGAATTGATTACTGGCAAGCGCTGCATTGACGGCATCGACACTGGCTTTTGATACATGCGCCGTACCGAGCAAAGTAAATCGAACACCATCGCGTTCGATAATGGTGTGGGGTTGGTCGCGTAGATAATCGGGTGTTGTTGATTCTGCTTCGGTGGTCATTGATACATCTCTAAACAGGAATTATTTTACTTCTCCGCACATGAAAATGCGGGGTAGGCAATGTTGGATTGTCGCACTAAAAGTCATTCGGGAATTTTCCCGTGGGAGCGTCCGTAAGGCGCGAAAAATCTCGC
>JAYSXB010000203.1:0-3670 GCA_043717775.1 Arenimonas sp. | reverse complement strand
ATGTGATGAACTCATGCGTAACTTGCGGCAATGGCAATACCCTCAAAACCAATGAAAACCTGCACTATTCGTGGGGATACCTCAGGCTCAAGCGCACCTTGCCGGATTTATCTTACAAAGCGAGTTCAACCGTCAGATTGTTGCATTGATAATTTCTACGCGAATCAACCGTTAGGCAGTGGTGCGCTTGAGCGCACCTTAATGCGTGCGCTCAATGGCATAACGCGCCAAGCCGAGCATGGCATTTTTCCATGCGCTGTTTGGAACAAGACTAATCGCCTGCACGGCACGACTGGCGTATTCGACGGCACGTGCGTGGCTGTAGGCGACGCTTTGATGAGTTGCTATTGCTTGCATAACGATAGGCAAAGCGGAGGCATCACCGGTTTCGATAATATTTCTTAGTTGCGCGGACTGTTCTGCATCCGCCAGCGACATCGCATGAATCAAAGGCAGAGTCGCTTTGCCTTCGGCTAAATCATCGCCAAGATTTTTACCAAGGGTTTCGGCGTCCGAGGTGTAATCGAGCACATCATCGGCGATTTGAAAGGCCATGCCCAAATTCAAACCGTAATCAGAGAAACACTGTTGTGTATCGGCATCGGCACCACCAACCAAGGCACCCAGACGCGTTGCCGCTGCAAACAAAACGGCGGTCTTGCGTTCTATTACTCGTAAATAAGTTGGCTCGTCGGTATCGGGATTATGCACATGTAACAACTGCAGCACTTCACCCTCGGCAATGGCATTTGTGGCATCGGCCAACACCCGTTGAATGGTCATGTCATTGAGCTCGACCATTAATTGAAACGCCCGCGAATATAAAAAATCACCGACCAGAACGCTCGGCGCATTACCCCAGAGCGCATTGGCGGTTTTACGGCCACGGCGCAGATTGGATTCATCCACCACGTCGTCATGCAATAAGGTCGCGGTATGGATGAACTCGATAATCGCTGCCAATTGGGTCGGTTCATTACCGCTATGGCCCAGAGCGCGGGCGGCTATGGTGGCCAACATGGGGCGCAGGCGTTTGCCGCCAGCGGCAATAATATGCTCGGAAATCTGGTTGATCAGCGCGACTTCGGAGCTTAGCCGTTCACGAATCAAATCGTTGACGGCGGCCATTTCAGTGGTCGTCAGGCTTTGGATTTCTTGGATACCGGGCAGGGCCGGGTTCATTGTTTCATCAGGCATAGGCCGATTATAAGGGTTTAGCAGGTCTTGATTGTGGGAATTTTCTGACACTAGATCAGGATAAATCCTGACAGCCATCACTTGGGCTTATAATTAAGCTGTGTTTGAACTCCCAGATAAGGATTAACCCATGGCTCGCGGTATTAACAAAGTAATTTTGGTCGGTAATTTAGGTAATGATCCGGAAGTGCGCTATTCACAGTCGGGCATGGCCATGACCAGTATTAGCATCGCTACTTCTGAATCATGGAAAGACAAGACCTCCGGCGAACAGCAAGAACGTACCGAATGGCATCGCGTCAAATTTTTTGGTCGCCTGGCGGAAATCGCTGGTGAATATTTGAAGAAAGGCGGCCAGGTATATATCGAAGGCAAATTGCGGACCGATAAATACACGGATAAAGCCGGTGTCGAAAAATACACTACCGATATCATTGCCGATGAAATGCAAATGCTTGGCAGCAAAATGCCCGGCGGTGAAGGCGGCGGCAGCTCGCGTCCTGCGGGTGGTGGCGGTGCTCCACGTAGTAGCGGCGGCGGTGGCGGTCCTTCTTACGGCGGCGGTTCAAATGAATCACGTGGCGGTGGCAGCAACCAAATGCCACCTTCTCGCAATGACGATCCGTTTCCGGAAGACGATATTCCGTTCTGATGGATGCCCATCAAAATCAGCAATAGCAAAAGCCGCAACTCATCAACAATGGGCTGCGGTTTTTTTATGTTTTAGGTCGCAATCTTTGCGACGATAAACAATTATTCTGTGCCAATGGATAACACTCGAAAACCTCAAGCTCCGATTAAAGGTCGAGGATCAGCGTCCTTCGTACCAGGGCGGTTCGAGAAAACCATCAACATCGGTGAGGACGATGGCTGGGGTTCGGCATACGACAGGGAAGGCGAGCCCGAGCGCATTCAGACAACGGTTCGGGAAGAGCGGGCACGCAGTATTATTAGCCGCAATAACTCACCCGACATCGGTTTTAGCCAATCGGTGAATCCTTATCGCGGCTGCGAACATGGCTGTGTTTATTGTTTTGCGCGGCCCAGTCACGCTTACCTAGAATTATCGCCCGGGCTCGATTTCGAGACCAAGCTCTTCGCCAAGACTAATGCCGCCGAGCGATTGAGGATTGAACTGGCCAAACCGGGCTATCGACCAACCCCGATTGCACTCGGCATCAACACCGACAGCTACCAGCCGATTGAACGGGAATATAAAATCACCCGCGAAGTGCTGGAAGTTTTGCTTGAGTGTCGGCACCCTGTGAGTTTTGTGACCAAAGGCTCGCTGATTACCCGCGACCTGGATTTACTGGCGCTGATGGCGACACAAAATCTGGTCAGCGTTTATTTATCGGTCACCACACTCGACAATAAATTGTCCGCAAAGCTTGAGCCACGTGCATCCGCGCCACATACGCGATTGAAAACCATAAAGACTTTGCGCGAAGCTGGAGTGCCGGTCGGTGTGCTGGTGGCGCCGATTATTCCAATGATTACCGATCGCGATTTGGAGCATATTCTTGAAGCAGCCCGCGAGGCCGGTGCGGCATCGGCGGCTTACGTATTGCTTCGGCTTCCGCACGAGCTAAAACAGATTTGGCGCGAATGGCTAGAGCTGCATTATCCCGAACGCGCTCTGCATGTCATGAGTCTTATGCAGCAAATGCATGGCGGCAAAGACTATGACAGCAGTTTTGGAAACCGTATGCGCGGGCAGGGACCCTTTGCCGATTTGATTGCACAGCGTTTTGCCAAAGCCTACAAACGCCTCGGCTATGGGCGACTGGGCGCACTCGATTGCAGCCAGTTTGTGGCTCCAAGAAAGCCGTCGCCGCAAATCGAAATGTTTTGAAAAATCAAAAAACGGCGCCCGAAGCGCCGTTTTTTAAGCTGGATGTTGGAGTTCTATGCCGTTTTTATGGCTTCGGCATTCTGCTCGAGTCGGTAGCCGTGTTGAAAAACACCCGAGAGTGTCCAGCCGTGCTGGCCTTCCAGTTCCAGTTTTTTGCGCAAACGGCTGACATGGGTATCGACCGTGCGCGAGCTTACCAAGCCCTGCATGTTCCAGACCTGCTTGAGCAGGGTTTCGCGGCTGACAATATTGCCGCGACGACGGAATAGGTATTGCATCAAATCAAATTCACGGTCGGTGGTCGGGATGCGTTCATTGTTCAAATGAATTTCACGCAAATCTTCACGCAAAAAATAAGGTGAAAATTCATTATTAGTGGCCGTTTGCGCGGCAAAGCCCGAGCGGCGCATGACAGCGTTGATACGTGCCAGCAATTGCGCAGGGTGCGGTGGCTTGACAATATAGTCGTCGGCCCCAGCGCTTAAGCCGGTCACCACGTCTTCGTCGGTTTCACGGCCAGTAATCAGAATAACCGGCAGCTTCGATTGGTTGGAGGCGCGGATCCATTCCAGTAATTCCAGGCCACAGCCATCTGGCAGCATCCAGTCCAGCAGCACT
>JAYSXB010000202.1:0-9432 GCA_043717775.1 Arenimonas sp. | reverse complement strand
ATGCACTCAACAAATCCATGACCGTTGCCGCGTTTGCGCTGCCCATACCGAAGTTGATCATGGTGATGCCGTCAATCGTCGCACTCGGCATTGGGCGGTCTTTACCGACTATTTCTGCACCCGTAAGACGCGAAAAATGATCCAGATAACCACCGAAGTTGGTAAGCAGGACATGCTCGCCAAAATTTTCTAAAGCCACACCGGTGTAACGTGGCAACCAATTACTCACTATATCTTGCTTGTCTTTCATTGTTCTCTCCTCTTTCATGCCTATTTTGACACGTTTATCCATGACCTTAGTCATGCTTGGCAGTGCCAGCCTCTCGGGTTAATGTGTCGCAATCTACGGGGAGATTTTTAATGCGTAAACTTTGTCTCGTCGCCGCTCTGGCGATGCTTAGTATGTCTGCGGCTAATGCCCGAAAATCAGAAGCACCGGCATCGCCACCGCCAGCTACCGACCCGTACCCAAGCACGTATCAGCGTATTGGTTCGGCACCGGTCTTGATTCGCAACGCCACTGTGCTTACCGGCACCGGTGAGCGGCTCGACAATAGCGATGTATTGATGCGTGATGGCAAAATTGTCGGCGTCGGAAAAAACTTGGAGGCCACCGGCGGCGCCACCATTGTCGATGGCACCGGCAAATGGGTCACGCCGGGCATCATCGACGACCACTCGCATTTAGGCGTTTACCCAAGCCCCGGTGTCAGCGCGCACGAAGATGGTAATGAACTTACCAATCCAGTCACCCCCAATGTGTGGGCCGAGCATTCGATATGGCCACAAGACCAAGGTTTTGCAACGGCATTAGCGGGAGGCGTTACTTCGTTATTGATATTGCCAGGTTCGGGTAATTTAATTGGTGGCCGAGGCGTCGTAGTCAAAAATGTTTATGCCAATAGTTATCAAGCCATGAAATTTCCCGGCGCTCCGCATAGTTTAAAAATGGCCTGTGGCGAAAATCCCAAACGTGTTTATGGCAGCAAAGGTTCATCGCCTTCTACCCGTATGGGCAATGTGGCTGGTTATCGGGCCGCCTTTATTGAAGCCCGTGGCTATATGAAGTCCTGGGATAAATATAATTCCGACAGCAAGGAAAAAGGCGATGAGCCGGCTCAGGATTTGCGTCTTGAGACACTCGCGGGTGTTATGCGCGGCGATATCAAAGTACAAATTCACTGCTACCGCGCTGATGAAATGATGTTGATGATGGATTTGGCAAAAGAATTTAACGTCAAGATTGCCTCTTTTCATCATGCGGTTGAAGCCTACAAAATTGCCCAGCCTTTGGCAGACAATGGTATCTGCGCATCGATGTGGGCCGATTGGTGGGGCTTTAAAATGGAAGCGCTTGACGGCATCCAGGAAAATATTGCGCTGGTCGATCGCAAGAAAAACAGTTGCGCCATCGTACATTCCGATTCTGCCGAAGGCATTCAACGCCTGAATCAGGAAGCGGCCAAAGTCATGGCTCGTTCCAGTGCATTAGGCATGAATGGCAGCCCGGAAAACGCCATGCGTTGGCTGAGCATAAATCCTGCCAAGGCAATGGGCATTGATAAAGTCACCGGCTCACTCGAAGCCGGAAAAATGGCCGATGTCGTGTTATGGAACGGCACCCCTTTTAGCGTTTATGCCAAGGCTGAAAAAGTGTATGTCGATGGCGCGCTCATGTTCGACATCCATAATAAAAACATGCAGCCGACGTCCGACTTTATGGTCGGCCAGGGAGTTAACCCATGAAACATTTATTTTTGCTTGCTTGCCTGCTGTCCGGCTCTGCCTTCGCACAAAATGTATTGATTAAAAATGCGACCGTGCACACGGCGGGCACTCGCGGCACGTTAAAAAATACCGACGTGCTAGTGCAAGGTGGCATTATTCGCGCGATTGGGCCGAATCTTTCAGCGCCCGGCGTTAGCAGTGTCGATGCCAAAGGCAAACCACTGACACCGGGTTTATTTGCAGGCCTGAGTGATATTGGTCTGGAAGAAGTCTCGGCTGAAAAATCCACCGTCGATGCAAGCTTCACCTTGGGCGAAGGCGTTACCGCACAAATGCGGCCCGAATTTGATGTGGTGCCTGCATTCAATGCCAATTCAATACTGATCCCCATCACGCGTCTGGAAGGCTTCACCTTCACCGCATTAAGGGCAAATGCTGGCAGTAGTTTGCTCGGCGGTCAGGGCGCCATTATGCGTTTGAATGGCAAATTCGAGGACCCGATTGGTTCGCGTATTTTATTTGCCAGCATGGGCAGCGGTGCCGATGAACTTAGCGGCAGCTCGCGTGCTGCGCAATATATGCTGCTTGACCAAGCCATTCGTGAAGCGCGCGGTTTGTCGCCTTATGATTATCATCAAGCGCTGCTCACACCTGCAGGCCGTGAAGCACTCAATAAATTTTTATTGGGCGGGCGCACCGTGTTTCATGTCGAGCGCGCATCGGATATTCGCCAAGTGCTGAGCTTTGCGAAAAAGAATGGCATGCGCCCGGTAATTGTGGGTGGCTCCGAGGCTTGGCAAGTGGCGGCGCAGTTGAAAGCCGATAACGTCATTGTGATGGTAGATGCCTTGCAAAATTTGCCCGCTAGTTTCGATCAAATTGGTGCACGAATGGACAATGCCGCACTACTGCAAAAAGCCGGTGTACGAGTGGGCTTATATCGGGCCGATGACGCCACCCAAAATGCCCGCAAAGTTCGCCAGGTCGCCGGCAATGCCGTGTCTTACGGTCTGCCTTGGGAAGCCGGACTTGCTGCCATTACCAGCGTTCCTGCCGATGCCTTCGGTGTTGGCGATAAAGTCGGCCGCATTGAAGTGGGATTGATCGCCGATCTTGTTTTATGGAATGGCGATCCACTTGAAGTGAATACTTTCGCCGAACAAGTGTGGATGAGTGGTCTGGCGATGCCGATGAAATCACGTCAAACCCAATTGCGCGACCGCTACATGAGCGAAGAAAACGGTTTGCCGCAGGCTTACAAAAAGTAATCAGTATTTAAATAAAAACGTCATCCCGGTGAAAACCGGGACCCAGAAAAAGAAGTTGAATTATAGCTATTCCATTAAATAATCCGAATGAAGCCATCGATTTATCAAGCGAATCCACAAGCCTAAAGCATCGTCTTCCCGACGAAAGTCGGGACCCAGAAGCCCCTACATGACAGCGTGTACAAATTACTCCAAACTAAGCTTCTGGGCCCCGTTTTCCAACGGGGTGACAGTTTTTTTGATTTTGTTCTCTTATTTGCAGCTTTGCCAATTGCAGGTTTATTTAGAAGGCTGGCTATATCTTCAACTAACATGAAAACATTAAACTATTTTAAAATACTGCAAGATTTTAGATTTCACTCTTAATTTGTATTTCTGGATCCCGGTTTTCACCGGGAAGACGTTTATTTTTTAATTAGCACAATGCATTCGTACACCTCGTAATAACAACAGTTTATAAACGCATATTGCAACCGGACATTGAGAAAACATATGAAACTGCATCTACTCGCCACCGCCATTCTTCTGGTTTTTTCAACCGGCAACTTATCTGCCGCCGATAAAAAAGAAGCCGCCAAATGGGATATCAACACTCCACACAAAGGTGCAAAAAATATTTCCTTCAGCACCGACGAAGGCACCTGGCTTGATCTTGATGTTAGTCCGGACGGCAGCACGATTGCTTTCTCGATGATGGGTGACATCTACACATTGCCAATCAATGGCGGCGCGGCGAAACGTATTAGCTCAGGCCCGGCCTTCGACGTGCAGCCGCGTTTTTCACCGGATGGAAAACAAATTGCCTACACATCGGATCGTGCGGGTGGTAATAATTTGTGGCGGATGAATCGCGATGGCAGTGAAGCCAAGCAAGTCACCAAAGAAAGTTTTCGCTTACTCAACAACCCAATCTGGACACCCGATGGTCAATATCTGATTGGCCGTAAGCATTTCACTTCGGAACGCTCGCTCGGTGCCGGTGAATTGTGGATGTATAACTTAAAAGGCGGCAGCGACGGACTGCAATTAAATAAACGCAAGAACGATCAAATGGACTTAGGCGAACCGGCCATTAGTCCCGATGGTCGCTATGTTTATTACTCCGAAGATATCAGCGATGGCGATACCTTTGCCTACAATAAAAATGTTTATGGTGTTATCTATGCAATCAAGCGTCTGGATCGCGAAACCGGCGAAGTTCGCACCTTGATTTCGACACCCGGCGGCGCGATTCGTCCGCAGCCGTCACCGGATGGAAAATCACTCGCCTTCGTCAAACGCGTTCGCGAAAAATCCGTCCTGCACGTCATGGATTTACAGTCCGGCGCCATTCGTCCGGTCTGGGACGGTTTGTCGCATGACCAACAGGAAGTCTGGGCAATTTTTGGGCCGTATCCCAATTTCAATTGGACGCCAGATTCAAAAAATGTCGTGATCTGGGCGCAAGGTAAATTGTGGCGTGTCGATATGAAAACCGGTGCGCAAACCGCTATTCCCTTCACTGCCACCGTGCAGCAAAGTCTGGTGGCGCCGCTACGCTTCTCGCATCGTATCGAGGGCAATAGTTTCTCGCCGAAAATGATTCGCGATATTGCCAGCAGCCCCGACAACAACAGCATCGTATTTCATGCCGTTGGAAAACTCTGGAAGAAAACACTTCCAAACGGAACACCTGTTCGTCTGACTTCCGATACGAAAAATTTTGAATACCAGCCGTCGTTTAGTAGTGATGGTAAAAAACTGTTGTACACCACCTGGTCCGATGAAAATCTTGGTGCGATTGTCGAACTTGATTTAAGCACGAGCCAGAGCCGAAAACTGACGACAGAACCGGGCTACTACTATGGCCCGCGTTACTCCAACGATAGCTCACGGATTTTATACAGCAAACAATCGGGCAGCAGTTTGACTGGCGGCGTCTGGAGCGGTGAGCGCGGCGTATTTATGATGGATGCGCAAGGCAAAAATAGTTTTCGTGTTGCAAAAAACGGCAGCGACCCACAATTCTCCCCAGACGGCAAACGGATTTATTTCCTGACCGGCGGCGGCTTGTCGAAAAAATTGCAAAGCATCGGCATTAATGGCGAAGAACCCCGCGATGTATTCACGATGAAGTATCCAGACTTCGTGACCATCAGCCCGGACGGCAAATACATTGCATTCACTGAATTTTTTAATGCGTACTTGGCACCTATTCCGCAAACCGGCGGCGTGCTTGAACTTTCAAAGGATATCACCACCATACCCGTCACCAAACTGAGCACCGACACCGGTGCGTATTTGCATTGGTCACACGATTCAAAAACCCTGCATTGGCTCGTTGGTGATCGTTATGTGTCACGCGGCATTACAGCAGGCGCTGCCGATGCGGGTATTGCAATCGGCCTGAATGTGGCGACCGACAAACCTGCCGATGTCGTGGCTTTCACCGGCGGCCGCATCATCACCATGCGTAATGCACAAAGCCAACAGGAAGTCATTGAAGATGGCGTGCTCGTTGTGCAAGCACAAAATATTATTGCAGTCGGCAAACGCGGCGATGTGACGATTCCGCAAAATGCCAAAACTATTGATGCGACCGGCAAAACACTCTACCCCGGCATTGTCGACGTGCACGCGCACGGCAACCATTTCGGTGGCGGTGTGATGGCGCAAAATAATTGGGCTTACTACGCCAACTTGGCTTTTGGCGTGACAACTCTGCATGACCCATCGGCGAGCACCGAGATGGTATTTTCCCAATCAGAATTGCAAAAAACCGGCGAGCTGGTCGGTCCGCGTGTTTTCTCGACCGGCAGTATTCTTTACGGTGCTGATGGTGACTTTAAAGTCACGGTGAATTCGCTTGAGGATGCACGCAGTCATCTGCGTCGCTTGAAAGCCAACGGAGCCTTCAGCGTAAAAAGCTATAACCAGCCACGTCGTGAGCAACGTCAACAATTGAACCAAGCGGCGAAGGAACTCGGCATGCTCGTTGTGGAAGAAGGCGGCAGCACCTTCAATCACAATATGACCATGATGCTCGATGGCGTTACCGGTATTGAACATAATATTCCGGTCGCCCCACTGTATCGTGACGTGATCGAAACCTGGCGTCAGACCGATGTTCGTAACACGCCAACACTCATCGTGAACTACGGTGGCGTGAATGGTGAATTTTATTGGTACGGCCACACCAATGTTTGGGAAGATAAAAAGCTTAACAAGTTCTTCCCGCAACAAGCACTCGATGCTCGTAGCATTCGTCGCGAAAGCGGCCCCGAGTGGGATTATTACCATATTGAAGTCGCCAAAGCCGCCAAAAAAATGCGCGATGCCGGTATCAAAATTCAAGTCGGTGGCCACGGTCAATTACAAGGCCTGGGCACAGTCTGGGAAATGTGGATGTTGACCCAAGGCGGCATGACTCCGTGGGAAGCTTTACGTGCCGGCACCATTGATGGCGCCGATTACATCGGTTACTCGCAAGACCTGGGATCACTTGAAGTCGGCAAACGCGCCGACCTGGTTATCGTCAACGGCAACCCGCTGGAGAATATTCAAGCCACCGCCGACACCGCAATGGTGATGGTCAATGGCCGTTTATTCGACACCAGCACCATGGCGGAAATCGGCGGACAACAACACCCTGCCCCGACCTTCTTCTGGCAACGTGAGGGCGGCGTCTCCGGCGAAAGCATCGGTCTTGAAAATGGCCCGAGCGCAGATTCGGCTAAAGATTGATTATTCCATTTGATATCAACCCCAAAACATCCCGACAAATGCCGGGATGTTTTTTGCAGGCCGCGTAGGAGCGGCGTAAGCCGCGAATTCCCTGCGAAAATCTCTCCCGTAGGAGTGAGTTCTACTCGCGAAAACCCTGCGAAAATACTTATCGTAGGAGGGAGCTCTGCTCGCGAAAAGCTTGCGAAAATCTCTCCCGTAGGAGCGAGCTCTGCTCGCGAAAAGCTTGCGATAATCTCCACCATAAGAGCGAGCTCTATTCATAAAAGAAACTGTATCGAAATGCCTTTCGCGAGTAGAACTCGCTCCTACGATTGGAAAATATGGAATACTGGCTTCAGCCCCATAAATCAATATCGAGAACACCATGGCAACCCGTTATTACATCCGTCTTCCAGAACCATCCAAAGCTCGCGGCAGCGACTCCGAACTCGCCTTCAAAAGCGAAGGTGCAGAAGGCTTTGCCTCCGAACTCGAAAATGCACTTCGGACCACCGAGTTATTCGAACGCTGGAAAAGCAAACAAGCCGAACCTGATGATGTTGATCAAAGTCTTGCAGCAATCGATTTAAATTCTACCGTCAGCGCCACGCATCACGATTTATATATTGATCTTGTAATCGTGACCTCGGTGCCCGGCCCCGTGTTCAAACATCGAATGAAATTACTGGCTGGCAGCAACTGGCAATTGAGTGATGTGAAAGCTGCATAGTCATTGTCGTAGGAGCGCCTTAAGGCGCGACAGGTCTGCGACCATCTCAAACGCAGGAGCAAGCTCCCGACCGCCATGGACGGCGGAAGTGTTGGCTTTCAACAGACGCATGTCTGGTCAAATGCAGGAGCATTTTTCAAGTTTGCGAAAATCTGCGACGAGGCATTTCGCGAGTAGAACTCGCTCCTACGTTAGATATTTCGCAAATTCATTCGCGCCTTACGGCGCTCCCACGATGTTTAATATGCAAATCAATACGCAAACTCTCTAAACACCGGATCCACCGATTGATTCCAATCGCCGTAATACAATTCCAATTTGCGTTCGGCCGGTGTTTGGTTCGCCATCGCAAATTCAATTAAAGGCTCGATAAAGACGGCTTCACTCGCTCCGGTTTTGTTTAATTGATTACGACGCTGCAAGCCCATGCCGGAAATTTTTAATGCTTCCAAAGCAAGCTCACGCAAGGTGTGATTTCTAAATGGCACTTTGAAACCCATTTTGGGCACGTTGTCGCGCAAATGATTTCGCTCTGCCATGCTGAAGTCTTTCACCAAATCCCAGGCGGCATCGAGCGCAGTTTGATCGTACAACAACCCGACCCAGAAAGCGGGCAAAGCACATAAGCGATTCCACGGCCCGCCGTCGGCGCCGCGCATTTCCAGATATTGTTTCAGACGCACTTCCGGAAATGCGGTAGTCATATGATCGGCCCAATCTTTCAATGTCGGCAAAGCGCCCGGTAAATTTGGCAATTCGCCTTTCAGGAAATCGCGAAAACTCAAACCGGCGCAATCGATATATTCTTTATTGCGATAAGTGAAATACATCGGCACATCGAGCAGGTAATCGACATAACGCTCGAAACCAAAACCTTCATCGAAAACAAAATCGAGCATGCCGGTACGATCTTTATCGGTATCGGTCCAGATGTGCGAGCGATAACTCAAATAGCCATTCGGCTTGCCTTCGGTGAACGGCGAGTCGGCAAATAGCGCGGTGGCGATCGGCTGCAAGGCAAGCGACACGCGGAACTTTTTGATCATGTCGGCTTCGGACGAATAATCCAGATTTACTTGCACGGTGCAAGTACGCTTCATCATGTCCAGACCCAGCGTGCCGACTTTCGGCATGTAGTCGCGCATGATTTTATAGCGGCCTTTCGGCATCCACGGCATATCGTCACGCGACCATTTGGGCTGAAAGCCCATGCCAAGAAAACCGAGGCGCAATTCATCGGCGACCGATTTCACTTCATATAAATGATTGGCCACTTCGCAACAGGTTTCATGCACATTGCTCAGCATGGCGCCTGATAATTCCAGTTGACCGGCCGGTTCAAGCGTGACCGAAGCACCGTCACGCAAAAGTGCGATTACTTTTCCATTTTCTTCATAAGGTGTCCAGCCGAAACGCGTCAAGCCGCGCAACATGGCTTCAATGCCGCGATCACCTTCATAGGTTGGCGCACGCAAATCATCGAGACGGAAACCGAATTTTTCGTGCTCGGTACCAATTCGCCAGGCCGACTCGGGCTTATTGCCCTTGGCATGAAAGTCGATTATTTCCTGCTTGTTTTGTATCACTTGCTCAACCACATTACTGGGACCGGACATAAAAATAATCTCGTAGATATTGCGCTTAAGTGTGGGCTAGGCTCTACAATCACAAGTCAGCCATCGAGCCGAGTTTACCCCAAGCATGCGTATTGTCTTGTCAATTCTACTGCTGCTTGCAGCTATGCCACTCTCGGCACAAACGCTAGAGCGCGGCAATGGGCCCGAGCCTTCAACGCTGGATGCGCATAAGTGCCCGGAAGTGGCCTGCGGCAATATTGTGCGCGACCTTTATGAAGGCTTGGTGGCAAAGGACGGACAAGGCAAACTCATTCCGGGAATGGCCGAGCGCTGGGAAGTATCAAGCGATGGCCGTACTTGGACTTTCCATCTGCGCCAACACTTGAAATGGAGCAATGGCGAAGCATTAACCTCGATCGATATC
>JAYSXB010000201.1:0-1401 GCA_043717775.1 Arenimonas sp. | reverse complement strand
CAGACGAACAGGGCAGGCACCAATGACATCGGCACCCAGAGCATGGTGGTATAGATAACAATGGCATCGGCTTTTTCAGTACGCGATAAAACTTTAATACTGATAGCAACAATGGCGCTCATCACTGCTGCCATCAGGGCGATCATCATATCGGCGTTGAAGGTATGCGAGCCCGGCTGCATGATGATTAACACACCCAGAAAGCCCGCTAGCACGGCCGACCAACGTCGTATGCCGACCACTTCACCTAAAAATAAAACCGCCAGAATGGTGACAAATAAAGGCGTGGAATAACTAATCGCTACCGCTTCGGCCAGCGGCAAATGCACGATGGCCCAGAAGCCGCACATCATTGAAATAATACCGATCATGCAGCGGCCGATGTAAAGATGCAGCTTGTCGGTTTTTAAAATACCCATGCCATGTTTGAAAAACAGCGGAGCAGTAAACAGGAAACCGAAAAAATTTCGGAAGAAGGCAATTTCAAAAGCATGCAGTTGTTTCGATGCCAAGCGGATAACAATGGCCATGCAACCGAATAGAACGGCGCTGAGTATCATAAAGAAAACCGCACGCGGCACATTGTTTTTCGGTATGGCAGATTCTAAAAACATATGCGACTAAAAAACTGCGCCAATAATGCGTGGCTCGGGTTCGATATGGATACCGTATTTTTCGTAAACCGATTTGGCTACGCGGCGTGCCAGCCCTAATAATTGCTCGCCACTCGCATTGCCATGATTCACCAGCACCAAGGCATGTTGCTCGGCAATGCCGGCATCACTGTCGGGGTCGCGAAAACCTTTCCAGCCGGCATTTTCAATCAACCAGGCGGCTGAAATTTTTCTAGTGTCATCGCTATCGCCGGGATAAACGGGCAGCAAACTATTTTCGGATTTCAAAACTTCGGCTTGGGCCGCAGCAATAATCGGATTCTTGAAAAAACTGCCAGCGTTGCCGAGTATTGCCGGGTTTGGTAATTTTCGTGTGCGAATACGACTGATGGCTTCGGCGACATGGATTGCACGCGGAGTATCGATACCCATGCTGGCAAGTTCTTCACGAACCCCTGCGTAGTCGAGTTTCAATTCACGTGTTCGCGGTAATAAAAATTCGACGGCGCAAATTACGTAACGGTTTAAATCTTGCTTGAATAAACTGTCGCGATAGGCAAATTCACATTCGGTTTTGCCAATGCGTTTTATTCGTTGTGATTGACGATCGAAGACTTCGACGGTTTCGATAAACTCGCCGACTTCCACGCCATAAGCGCCAATATTTTGAATCGGGCAGGCGCCTATAGTGCCAGGAATAAGCGACATGTTTTCCAGGCCAAGAAAACCACGGCCTAGCGTCCAGCCAATAAAATCGTTCCAGTTGACACCGGCATCGGCACGCACG
>JAYSXB010000021.1:0-2311 GCA_043717775.1 Arenimonas sp. | reverse complement strand
CCAACCGCCGTTTGACGATTCCGGAAATGAATGCGCTCTTACGTGACATGGAAGCCACCGAGCGTTCGGGTCAATGCAATCACGGCCGCCCGACCTGGGTGCAATTGACGAAAGCAGAGTTGGATAAACTTTTTTTACGTGGTCGCTGAGGTTTAATGAACATGAATAAGTTAATTGCTTTAAGTTTTGTAACACTCATGACGCTGGGATTAAGTGCCTGCAGCAATGCACCAAGCCCGGAAGAGGCGAATGCAAATGCATCGAAAAACGCGGCAAAATTCGCCTACGAAAGAGAAGTTAAAAAAGAGCGCAATGCACGACTCGATAGATTACTGCTACCTGCCGGCTGGTTATCACTGGTGGGCATGCACTGGATTGAAGTGGGCACCACGCGCGTTGGCAGCGGTAAAGATAACGGCACACAATTAGCGGTTGGGCCTGCGCGGATCGGCATGTTGACCTTGACCAAGGCAGGCAAAATTACACTGCAAGCCGAACGCGGAAGTGACATCACCATTGATGGAAAACCGGTATCAGGCACTGCCCATCTTTTATCCGACGCCGATGTGGGCGTGGATGGCGAACCGACCGTAGTCGGCTTCAATAAAGGTGATGCCAGTTTTGTCGTGATCAAGCGCGGCGATCGCTATGCACTGCGTGTGCGTAATGCACTTGCAGCGACAAGACAGCAATTTCCGGGCATCGAATATTTCGATATCAGTAAAGACTATCGTTTTCAGGCGACGTTTATTCCGAATGAGCCCGGCAAGAAAATCGAAATCATGAATATTCTCGGCATGGTCGAGCAGATGGCGAATCCGGGCAAAGTGGTTTTTACCAAGGACGGAAAAGAATACAGTCTGGACGCGGTGGATGAAGGCGATGGCCGCTTGTTCCTTATTTTTGCGGACCGCACCAGCGGCCACGAAACTTATTCTGCCGCGCGTTTTTTGTATGCAAAAAATCCGGGTGAAAAGGGAATAACCGTGGTGGATTTTAATCTGGCTTATAACCCGCCGTGCGCCTTTACGACGTTCTCGACCTGCCCGACACCACCGCTGCAAAACCGTCTGGATTTGCGTATCGAAGCAGGCGAGAAAAAACCCTTGAAATCGAAGGTCTGATTTTGTAGGTCGGGCCTAGAAGGCCCTCCTACGTAACAATGTTTGTATAGGAGGGCCTTCTAGGCCCGACCTTTTATCAGACGCCGATGCGCCAGAACTTATCTGATATTCCTTAGGACGCCGCAGGCATACCCCTCAATGCAAGAATTTTATTATTACTTTTACTCTGCGATCAACACCCGCCCGTATTGCGCCGGTACGGCGATATTTATCTTTCCATAGATAACTTCAATCCGTTCTTTACTTAATGCGTCAACAAAAGACTTTGCCTTGATACCCACAGGTATTTGAATGTCGATCGTTTGTGGTGCGGCCGCATTATTGGTGGCAGTAATTGCAATGGTATTTTTGAATTCACGTGCCAGCACAATAAGATTCGAGTCAATAAATAAAGGCGCTTCTAAACTGCCGTGGCTTAATACGGGGTTGTCTTTGCGGAGTTTGATCAGTTTTTTATATTCGGCAAGTAATTCAGTATCCGGTTTGCCGCCTTGATCGGCCCAAGGATAGGACGCGCGGTTGTAGGGGTCTTCACCGCCGATCATGCCGACTTCGTCGCCGTAATACACCGTGGGGGCGCCAGGAAAAATCATCTGGAAAAATACCGCCAGTTTTAATTTTTTCTTGGCGCCAGTAATGGTCGCTGTGTCGGTGTTTTCATTTTGATAGCCAAAAACATGCAGCGTGCGCGGTTGATCGTGGCTTGATAATAAATTCATCAGCGCATAAAACGATTGCTGCGGATAGGCTTCACGCATGAATTCAATATAACGATAAGAATCTTGTGCTGGTTTTCCGTTGGCGTAATCAATTACTGCATTGCGAAAAATATAGTTCATGGTGGAATCAAACATATCGCCCAGAAAAAATTTTGATGAATCGAAATAACTTTCCGACACCGTAAGTGCATTGGGGTTATGGCCTTTTACAGCTTTGCGCCATTCGCGCCAGAAATCATCTGGCACCCACGGTGCAACGTCCATGCGCCAGCCAGATGCGCCGCGATCGAGCCATTGCTTCATGATGGAATCTTTAGCGCCGAAAGCGTACTCGCGAAAGCTGGGCGAGGCTTTATTTAATTCGGGTAAGTCACGCACGCCAACCCAGCCTTTGTATTGCTGCTCAGGGTCGGTTTTGCTGGCGTCAAAACTATACCAGTCGGCATAGGGTGAGCTCGGATTAATTTT
>JAYSXB010000003.1:0-16256 GCA_043717775.1 Arenimonas sp. | reverse complement strand
AGTCCAATCTTGCAGATGTCTGTTAACAGCTTTAAGTCAATTCAGTAGTAGATGTAATAATTTAGTACGCAAGCGATAAGAAGCCGTGATCGATATCTGCAGATAAAAGCTAATAGATTTAAAAGTTTTATAAGTTTTAACTGAAGAGTTTGATCCTGGCTCAGAGTGAACGCTGGCGGCAGGCCTAACACATGCAAGTCGAACGGCAGCACAAATTTCCTGCGCACACTGTCAAAGATCCTATTGCGTGGATTCCGAAGAATCCGTCCCGAGGCGTTTCGCTCAAGGGAGCCGCACATTATAGGGCATATTTGAAGAAGGTCAACACCTTGTTTCAAACTTTTCTACCCTCCCTGAAGACTTGAAGCACAAGGCTTGTCGTTCTTCCGGGCCGCGAACTATATACATTCAAGATGGTTTTTAGAAGCCTTGAATGAAAAATAAATTGCTTGACAAGCGAACACGCAATAGAGAAGGTCATGCCATACATCAAGGAATTTTCATGCGCTTAATCCCTGTTTTTCTACTCGCTTTAACCCTGCCCGCCTGCTCCGGTCTGCAATCCAAGCCATGGGTTGAAATTAGAGGACAGCGCTTCATCGTTGAAGTGGCCGACACTAATGATGAACGTGCACGTGGATTAATGTTTCGCGATTCGCTGGAAAAAGATACCGGCATGTTGTTTATCCATGACAACGAAGAACCACAAGCCTACTGGATGAAAAACACGCATATCCCGCTGGATATTTTATATTTCAGCAAGGATAAAAAATTGGTTTCCGCGCAGGAACGCGTACCGCCTTGCAGTGCCGGGGATCGCTGCCCGCCCTACGCCAGCGATG
The DNA here is from genome assembly GCA_043717775.1 of Arenimonas sp. Taxonomy (GTDB): domain Bacteria; phylum Pseudomonadota; class Gammaproteobacteria; order Xanthomonadales; family Xanthomonadaceae; genus Arenimonas. Next base: position 15,414 of record JAYSXB010000003.1, on the reverse strand, counting down.
GCGCAGCCTTGTATGTGCTGGAATTAAACGCAGGGTCGGTCGAGCTATTTAAAATTCAAACCGGCGACGAGATGAAAGTCTCATCCAATATTTCGCTTACCGCCACACCTTGATTAAGTGCACGGACGCTCCATTTATAAACCATGACATCGTCCTATTTACTGCCGGATTGGAACACCCTCGCCGCTTACGACGACGATGAATTGCCTTTGCTCGAAACGGCATTGCTGATTGCCCGCGATGAATACCCGCAACTTGATGCCGGTATGTATGTTGAACAGATTCGCCGCTTTGCCACAGACTTGCAGCCGCATATTAATCTCGAACTGGATTTGCCGTCGCAACTTACCGCAATCAATAAATATCTTTTTGAAGAGCAAGGCTTTGCCGGTAATCACACGCATTACGACGACCCCCGCAATAGTTACTTGAACGAAGTGTTTGACCGCAAACTCGGCATTCCCATTTCATTGGCGGTGGTGCAAATTGAATTGATGCGAAAACTTGGACTGGCGTTGGATGGCATTTCTTTTCCCGGCCATTTTCTGGTGCGCTTGCCGGTCGATGATGGCATTTTGGTGATGGACCCATTCAACAAGGGGCGCCCGGTCAGTGTCGAAGAATTAAAAGAGCGTGCAACACCGCATATGAATGGCCATCCACCCGATGACCAGGAGCTTTATCAGATTCTTGCGCCTGCCACGCATCGCATGATCTTGTCGCGGATGCTGCGCAATCTTAAAGGCTTGTATGTGGAGTCCGGCGACTGGGAGCGCGTTGCACGCAGCGCAGATCGCTTATTGAAAATCAGTAGCGACAACTCTGATGCATTACGTGATCGTGGCCTGGCATATCGCGAGCTCGGTTACGTAAAAGGTGCCCGCGAAGATTTAGCAAATTATCTAAAGCAGACGCCCAATGCCGATGATGAAGAAATGGTGAGAAATTATCTGGTGGATTCAAGCAGCATCCGGACAAATCTCAATTAGCCGCAAAACTTAAATTTCCACCATTTCAAAATCCATCTTGGTCACGCCACAATCCGGGCATACCCAGGAATCGGGAATGTCATCCCAGCGAGTGCCGGGGGCAAGGCCCTCTTCAGGCAAACCATCGGCTTCATTGTAAATAAAGCCGCAAACGACACACATATAGCTACGAAACGCTGTGGAATCACTCATAAGACACACGAAACCCTTTAAAATTCGGGGCTATTCTCGCATTTTTCAAATGACACTGCCATGAACCCCAGCACTGTTTTACCCGAGGGCGGCCTGTACCTGATTACGCCCGACGATTCCAACAGCGAGCGCTTTTTGGAACGGGTTTTAGCTGTGCTTAGTCCCGAAATTGCCGTTGTGCAATATCGAAATAAATTGGCAAATGCCGATCAAATACACGAACAGGCGAAAGTTTTGCTTCAGCATTGCCGGCATCTGGGGATTGTTTTTATCGTTAACGACAATATTTTATTGGCGCATGAAATTGGTGCCGATGGTGTGCATTTGGGTGAACAAGACGGCGACTTGAAAACTGCACGAAATTTGCTTGGCCCCGATAACATTATTGGAATTTCCTGCTACAACTCGCTTGCACTTGCAGAAAAAGCCGCCGTCGATGGCGCGAATTACATAGCCTTTGGCGCAGTATATGCTTCGAACACAAAACCACAGGCTCGCAAGGCCGGTCTGGAATTATTTTCGCAAGCGGCGCCTCTTAATTTGCCGATGGTGGCGATTGGCGGCATAAGCACTGACAATGCAGCGCAGACACTCGCAGCAGGCGCCAATTTTATTGCCGTGATCGGCGCGGTATTTGATGCCGCCGACCCGGCATCCGAAGTTCAAAGTTTTATTTCCGTTTTTAGCGATTAATCCCGAGTACAAAATGAATACTGAAAAAAGTCATGAATTATTTTCGCGCGCGAAGTTGTTATTGCCAGGCGGCGTGAATTCGCCGGTACGCGCCTTTAAATCCGTGGGCGGCGAACCATTCTTTGCGGCCCGTGCCGAGGGTGCTTATATTATTGATGTGGATGGCAATCGCTATATTGATTACATCGGCTCCTGGGGCCCGATGATTGCCGGACACGCACACCCAAACGTATTGCAGGCCGTTTCCGACGTGATGAAAAACGGTTTGTCATTCGGTGTGCCCAACGCACTCGAAGTGACGATGGCGGAAACGATTACCCGATTAGTACCGAGTTGCGAAATGCTGCGCATGGTGAATTCCGGTACCGAAGCAACGCTATCGGCGATTCGTTTGGCGCGCGGCGCCACCGGCCGGAATAAAATCGTGAAATTTGAAGGTTGTTATCACGGCCACGGCGATTCGTTTTTAGTCAAGGCAGGTTCGGGCATGTTGACTTTGGGCATTCCGGATTCGCCGGGTGTGCCGAAAGCCTTGGCCGATTTAACCTTGACTCTGCCCTACAATGATTTTGATGCTGCGACACAATTATTTGAGCAAGTCGGCAATGAAATTGCCGGCTTAATTGTCGAACCAATTGTTGGCAACGCCAATTGCATCTTGCCGAAAGACGGTTATTTGCAGCATTTGCGAAATCTATGCACGCACTATGGTTCTGTTTTAATTTTCGATGAAGTGATGACCGGTTTTCGGGTTGCCTTGGGCGGCGCGCAAGCACGTTATGGTGTCACGCCGGATTTAAGTACCTTCGGAAAAATCATTGGCGGCGGTATGCCGGTCGGTGCCTACGGTGGCCGCCGCGATTTAATGCAGCAAATCGCGCCAAGCGGCCCGATTTATCAAGCCGGCACGCTCAGTGGCAACCCGGTGGCAATGGCGGCAGGACTGGCGACACTGGAATTAATTCAGGCACCGGGTTTCTACGAGAACTTGGAAAAACGTACCCATCAGCTTTGCGACGGACTTGAAAACGCGGCGCATGAAGCCGGAGTTTCGGTAACAACAAACCGAAGCTGTGCGATGTTCGGTTTATTCTTCACCGATAAACACGTCGATAATTTTACCGATGCAACCAGTTGCGATATTGCCGCTTTCAAGAAATTCTTTCATGGCATGTTGAAACGCGGCGTGTATCTTGCACCTTCGGCGTATGAAGCCGGATTTCTGAGTGCAATGCATGGCGACATCGAAATTAATCACACCATTGAAGCAGCACGCGAAGCTTTTCAAGAAACAAAATAAACCATGACCAAGCCGAAATTACTATTGCTCGATTTAGACGATGTGCTGGTGGACTACAGCCACGACATTCGTTGTCGTGCGCTGGCCGATGTCACCGGCGCCAACGAGAAATACGTGCACGACGCCGTTTTTACCAGTGGCCTGGAAGCAAGATCGGACCGAGGTGAATTTGATCTTGATACCTATATGGATTTGCTACGTAGCGAATGGGGGCTCACCATTCCTAATGATGATTTCATCAAAGCACGCAGACAAGCCACCCGCGTTCGTCCTGGCATGTTGCAAATTTGCGAACAATTATCGGCGCAAATTCAGCTGGGAGTATTTACAAATAATGCGCATTGGTTTTCGCAATACGCCGAGCGAATAGTGCCCGAACTCATGCCTTTGTTCCGCTCACGTTTTGTTTGTTCGGGTAGCTTGGGTTTCGCTAAACCTGATGAAACCGGCTTTACCCAATGCTTGCAGCGCTTGGGGTTTTCGCCCACTTCTACTCTATTCGCGGATGACAAAAAAAAGAATGTTGAAGGCGCAAAATTAGCCGGGCTGGATGCTTTTGTGTTCGAGAACGAAGATCAATTTATTTCCGAATTAAGTACACGCAATTTAATACTTGGAGCACTCAATGCGTATTGAAACCTTGGCCATTCATGCGGGCGGCCAGCCCGACAAAGAAACCGGCGCGGTAACTCCGCCCATTCATTTGGCGACTACTTTTCAACACGGGCCTGCCGGTGAACGCGTTGCCGGTTTTGAATATCAGCGCGAGGCCAATCCCACACAATCACGGCTCGAAGAGTGCCTTGCCGCGATGGAGCAAGGGGAAGTGGCGTTAGCGTTTGCATCGGGCATGGCGGCAATGAATGGCTTGCTCGAATGTTTACCGCCTGCTTCCGAGATATTAATTCCTCGAGATTGCTACGGTGGTTTACGCACCCTGGGTGAAGAATTTTTACCCGAACGGGGCGTGAGCACTCGCGCGATCAACATGTGCGATTTTGATGCCGTGCGCGCCGTTATTTCTGAAACAACAAAATGCATTTGGCTTGAAACACCGTCGAATCCTTTACTTGAAGTGTCGGATATTCAAGCCATTGCTACATTATGCAAAGCAAATAATATTCTGCTGGTCTGCGACAATACTTTTGCCACTCCGATCTTGCAGCAGCCGCTTTTATTGGGTGCCGATGTTGTGATGCATTCCACCACAAAATATTTCGGTGGCCATAGCGATGTCATGGGTGGTGCACTGGTATTCGCGAAACGCGATGGGCTTTACGAAAAAGTGGCGCATCGCCGCCATATCACCGGCAATATTTTGTCGCCATTTAGTGCTTGGCTAATTTTACGCGGCGCACGCTCATTGGCTGCACGCATGGCATGGCATTGCAGCAATGCGCGCAAGATTGCTCAATTCCTGAGTTCACATGCAGCGATCGAAAAAGTAAATTATCCCGGCCTGGCGTCACACCCAAATCATGATGTTACAAAAAAACAAATGCGCGATTTTGGTGGCATGATGTCCATACATGTCAAAGGCGGTCTCGAAGCAACACTGGCGTTTGCTGGCAAATTAAAATTATTTATCAATGCCACGTCCTTAGGCGGGTGCGAATCGCTGATCGAACATCGCGCATCGGTTGAAGGCCCGAATCCGGTATCGCCACAAAATTTGTTACGAATATCGGTCGGTTTGGAACATGCGGATGACTTGATTGAGGATTTGAGGCAGGCGCTAAGTTAGCAAGGCTTTTTGTAGGAGCGCCTTTAGGCGCGAAAGATCTGCGGTAGACGTTGAACGTAGGAGCGAGCTCTGCTCGCGAAATATCTGCGACAGCGGTTGAACGTAGGAGCGAGCTCTGCTCGCGACAAACCTGCCTCGAAGCATTTCGCGAGCAGAGCTCGCTCCTACGACAGAATATTTCGCAGGTTCGGTCGCGCCTAAAGGCGCTCCTACGGAAATTTACCAGCTGCCGATGTTCGGCATGGATGTCCACGGTTCTTCTGGCGCCAACGCCTCACCTTTTTGCAGCAGCTCTATCGAAATATTATCAGGCGAAACAACAAAGGCCATGCGGCCATCGCGCGGTGGGCGATTAATAATCACGCCGTGCTTTCGTAAATGTTCACATGTCGCGTAGATATTGTTCACGGCAAACGCCAAGTGTCCAAAATTTCGGGCATTGCCGTAATCTTCGTCGTCATAGTTATAGGTCAATTCAATTTCGGAATCCGGATTTTCCGGCGCGGCAAAATAGACCAGAGTAAACCTGCCTTGCGGATAATCTTTGCGTCGGGTTTCAATCAAGCCAAGCGCATCCCGATAAAATTTCATGGAAGCTTCTAGGTCGCGGACCCGGACCATAGCGTGCAGATATTGCATAAGACTCTCCTAATGAAAGCCGGTTAATCCAGAAAAAAATCTGGCAACGGTGTTTGCGATGGATCAACCGCATAACGATCAAAATTAGTGATGCCCTGCTCGCGTAGAAAATCTTCGTCAATAATAAATTGACCATTCAGTTGCGCGTGCGGCGTAATGAGGATGGCATGCGCAACATCCGACAGAATTTCCGCTGTGCGGCATTTGGATAACTCAACGCCGGGAATCATATTGATGGCATCGGTCGCAATCACGGTACGTGGCCATAAGGCATTGACGGCGACTTTACCCTTGAATTCTTCGGCCAGACCCAGCGTCACTAAACTCATGCCCATTTTGGCCAGAGTGTAACCGGTATGCGGCGCCCACCACTTTGGATCAAGATTGATCGGCGGTGCCAAAGTCAGAATATGCGGATTATCTGATTTCAATAAATGTGGCAAACAAATCTGCGAACACATAAACGTGCCGCGCGAGTTGACCTGACTCATCAAATCAAAACGCCTCATCGGGGTGTCGAGTGTGCCGCGCAACCAGATGGCGCTGGCGTTATTGATTAAAATATCAATGCCACCAAATGTCTCGACGGCTTTTTCGACCGCTGCCTTGACTTGATCTTCTTCGCGAATATCACAACGTAATGCTAGCGCCTTACCACCCGCTTCTTCGACGGCTTTCGCGGCGGAATGAATCGTGCCGGGTAGTTTGGGATTAGGTACATCCGATTTTGCTGCAATCACGATCTTAGCGCCATCGCGCGCTGCACGCAGGGCAATGGCCAAGCCGATGCCACGCGATGCACCGGTGATAAATAATGTTTTACCTTTCAAGTTGCTCATGTTTTAAATACTCTGGAAATTCGGAATTTTTTCTAACAGGCTTTGTAATCGAAGATGGGCATCCGATTCTTGTAATAATTCTTGTCGCTCAAGATTCGATATGGGCAACCATTCTGCCAGACGCCAGCCCACCCAATCGGCATTCTCCAAGTCTTGCTTATTGAATGAAATTTCTGCCTTCTCCAAAATACGCTGAAGTATTTGCGATAACACATGGTATTCCGGTGGAACCGGGAGTTCGGATAAATCGGGCAACCACGTCACTTCACCTATGACTAAACCATTGCCTCGAACCTTGACATTTTCGACATGGAAACGGCGTGCGCCCTGCGCGGTAATGGCCAGCAAGCCCTCAGGAGTTTGATCAAAATCGACAATGCGTGCTTCGCAACCGAGTGCCGCCGACGCAGTGTTATGCCCGACTTCTTCGCCTTGAATAATCATGCAGACACCGAAACCATGATTATTGCGCATGCATTCTTTCACCATGTCCAAGTAGCGTGGCTCAAAAATACGCAATGGCAAGATACCGCCGGGAAACAGGACGGTGTTCAGAGGGAATAGCGGTAGTTCGGTATTAATCACAGATCAAAGTGTATCGTAGGAGCGGTGTAAGCCGCGACAAATCTGCGAGCATCGTTCGCGCCTTAAGGCGTTCCTACGAAAACTATGCAATCGCGGCTAGGAACCTTCTTGGTGCGCCCTCGAATCCGCCATTGGACATAAACACGACGTGGTCGCCTTCACGCACGAGGGCTTTAAGTTCGGCAATCAAGCCGTCCACCGTCATGGCGGTTTGGCCGTGCCCTATGAGTGCGGCAATCACTTTACCCGCATCCCAACTAAGTTCAGGGCGATGCAAAAACACCACGGCATCGGCAGCATTTAATGAGGGGGCAATTTCGGCAGCATGCGAACCAAGCCGCATGGAATTACTGCGTGGCTCCATGGCGACAACAATACGCGCACTGCCGACTTTTGCGCGTAAGCCTTCGAGCGTTGTGCGAATGGCGGTGGGGTGATGCGCGAAGTCGTCATACACGGTAATGCCGCTTGCATTGCCGATATTTTCCATGCGGCGTTTTACGCTTTGAAATTCTGATAATTGCGGCAACACTTTGGCAACATCGACGCCTACTGCATTGACTGCCGCAATAGCCGCCAATGCATTTAATACATTATGACGACCAAGCAAAGACCATTGCACAAGACCCAATTCTTTGCCCTTATAAATCACGGCAAATTCAGAGCCATCGTTTTCAATCAAGCGCGCAGTCCATTCGGTATTACCGTCCAGCGAAAAACGCTCGACCGGCGACCAGGCGCCCATGCTTAATACTTCGGCAAGATATTTGTCTTCGCCATTGACGATTAGTTTTCCATTGCCGGGGACGATGCGGACCAAATGATGGAACTGTTTTTGAATGGCGGCCACATCATCAAAGATATCGGCGTGATCAAATTCCAGATTATTTAAAATCGCCACCGTTGGGCGGTAATGGACAAATTTACTGCGCTTGTCGAAGAAAGCGGTGTCGTATTCATCGGCCTCAACCACAAACTCTTTGCCTTTGCCCAAGCGTGCGGACACACCAAAATTTTCTGGCACTCCTCCTACTAAAAACCCCGGCTCGCGACCTGCTGCTTCCAATAAAAAGGCAAGAATCGAAGTCGTAGTGGTTTTGCCATGCGTGCCTGCGATAGCGAGTGTTGTACGTTTTGGCAACACGTTTTCGCGTAGCCATTCAGCACCAGAAATATAATTTAGCTGCTGATTCAAGACATATTCAACGGCGGGATTTCCGCGTGACAAGGCATTGCCGACAATTACCTGCTGCGTATCGGGAGTAATGTTTTCGGCTTTATAACCAGAGCTCAGCGTGATGCCCAATTGTTCCAGTTGCGTGCTCATGGGTGGGTACACGTTTTGATCCGAGCCATCCACTTCGTGGCCCAATTCACGCGCAAGCGCTGCGACGCCACCCATGAAGGTGCCGCAAATTCCGAGAATATGTAATTTCATTATTTCGCTTTGTTTGGAAAATCAGCCCACATCGTGTGTGTGAGAAATGGCGGCAATAATACGATTGAACACTTCGTCCAAACTACCCACGCCATCAACATGTACCAAGGTGCCGTGGTTGCGATAAAAATCGACGACTGGCGCAGTAGATTCGTTATAGACATTCAAACGATGACGAACGGCTTCCGGGGTATCGTCGGCACGGCCTTCGGCTTTGGCTCGACCGGCAATGCGTTCGACCAGTAAATCGGTATTGACGTCGAGCTGCACCGCAACATCGACCGGCTGTTTTATTTTTTCGAGCAATTTTTCCAGCGCATTGGCTTGAGCCAAATTACGCGGGTAGCCATCGAGAACAAAACCATTTGCCGTGTCGGCTTTTAACAGGCGTTCTTCCAGCATGCCCAGCACAATGTCGTCCGACACCAAGTTGCCCGAGGCCATTACGACTTTTGCCTTCATACCCAACTCCGAACCCGCTGCCACGGCAGCGCGTAATAAGTCACCTGTTGAAATATGCGGCACCTGCAAATGTTCGCGCAGCTTTGTTGCCTGAGTACCTTTGCCCGAGCCGGGCGCCCCTAACAATACCAATCGCATGAAAAACTCCAGAAAAATAAACGCACAGCTGTCGTCGCTCCGATTGGTTATAGTGGAGCCCACGATTCGCCGTGCGGACACCGTCACGCTAACGGGCTGCGGCTATCAAGTCAATAAACAACAGCAAGAGATTGATTCATGAGCAAAGGAAAGCTGCTTTACGCACAATCGGGCGGTGTCACCGCCGTGATTAATGCCACCGCCAGTGCCGTGATTCAGGCCGCGCGCGCGAAAAAAATACCCGTACTTGCCGCTAAAAATGGCATTTTGGGAGTGCTTCGGGACCAATTAATCGACACCCGCCACATGACTAAAGCCGACCTTAAAGCGCTTGCACACACGCCGGGCGGTGCTTTTGGCTCCTGCCGAGTCAAATTAAAATCACTTGAACAGGACCGTGAAAAATACGAGCGTTTGCTGGAAGTGTTTAAAAAACACGATATTCGCTATTTTTTATATAACGGCGGCAATGATTCGGCCGATACCGCTTTGAAAGTATCGAAGCTCGCAAAAGCCTCCGGCTACGATTTGGTTTGCATCGGCGTACCCAAAACCGTCGATAACGATTTGGCGGTTACCGACTGCTGCCCGGGCTTTGGCTCGGCAGCGAAATACACCGCTGTTTCAATCCTTGAAGCCAGCCTGGATGTCGCCGCGATGGCAGAAACATCCACCAAAGTATTCGTCTATGAAGTCATGGGCCGACATGCCGGCTGGCTAGCGGCAGCAGCAGGATTGGCCGGAGAAAGTAAAAACGATGCCCCGCATATTATTTTATTTCCAGAAATTGCCTTTGATGAAGCGAAATTTTTGCAGGCGGTAGAAGCCACGGTAAATCGCGTGGGTTATTGCGTGGTAGTGGTGTCTGAAGGAGTAAAGAATACCGACGGGAAATTTCTGGCAGAAACCGAAGGCAGTAAAGATGCTTTCGGGCATTCGCAATTAGGCGGCGTTGGCCCGTTCATCGCTGGCTTGGTAAAAGATAAATTAGCCATGAAAGTGCATTGGACCGTGCCCGATTATTTGCAACGCTCGGCTCGTCATCTCGCCTCCAAAACCGACCTTGAGCATGCACTTGCCGTCGGCAAAGCCGCCGTGGAATATGCCCTGAAAGGCATGAATGGCGTGATGCCGGTAATTAAACGCGTTTCCAATAAGCCCTATCGATGGAAAGTGGAAGCGGCATCATTGGAAAAAATTGCCAATCATGAAAAGAAAATGCCGACCAACTATATTCGTAAAGATGGTTACGGGATTACGGCTGCATGCCGGACTTATCTGGCGCCCTTGATTACAGGTGAAGCGTGGGTGCCGTACGGGAAAGACGGGTTACCGAGCTACTTACGAAATTGGCGCAGTTAAGCGTGAAACTGAAGCTCAGATATTAACAGCCCCGCTTGAAGCACGTCACAGAAATATGAGTTGTTCTTTATTATTTATAAAATTGTATGCAAAATATGAGTATTAGAGTGTTTTTATTGCTTTAATCAACACATATTTGACATGTTTATCACAGCTGAATTCATAACGTTTCACTTCGTACTATTATTTTTCACCACTCAGGGGAATTAAAAATGCTTTCAATTTCTAAAGCGCGCATCTTTGGCGCTATCTTTGCTGTGTCTATTTTGGCAAGCTGCGTTAGTCTTCCACCACAACAATCGTTCAACAAGCAATCAAACCAAAGCATCAAAAAGATCGCTGTTCTCCAAATGCGAGAAACTGAGCCCGGCGTTTTCATTATGAATAATCCCGGTGCTAGCTTTGGTCTGATTGGCGGCTTGATCGCAGAAGCAGACCTCTCTGCAAAAAGAAAGAAATTGCGTGAAACGCTGAGCAGTGCCAATGTCGATTATGTTGCAAGTTTTAAAGCGCAATTAACGGTTGCCATGGAAAAACGTGGCTATGAATTAGTTTGGCCTGAAACAATTGTTGAAACCGTGAAAGCGCCGAGAACAAATAATAGTATCCGCAAGTCTTACAAGGCTGTATCCAATGCCGATGCCCAGCTCGATGTTAACTTTGGCTTTGTAGGCTATGCCGCAGCAGGCGCCAGCAAAAACGCACCATACCGCCCAACCGGCACAGTTCTTGCGCAACTGGTAAGTGCAGACGGCAAGAATAAGCTTTTTACAGAAACCGTGGTTTACCACAATGTGTTTAATGTGCAAGGCGCCATTACTGTTGCTCCTGACGAGAATCATAATTACCCGAATTTTTCCGATGTTGAAACGGCAGGTCCCGAAGCTGCGAACGGATTAAAGCTCGCTGTCGAAGCACTTGCGAACAAGCTGGCAGAGCAGTTGTGAAAACGCATCATTTATTTCTTGCAAGCTTAACAATTTACTTTATGGCGGGGTGTGCTACAGCACCGCCGCCAAAGAAGGTAAATTTATCGGAAACCTGTTACGGCTCTATGTCCTTACTTCCAGCGCTGACTTTAAGTCCGCAATCTCTAGAGTCGTCAAAAAAACTTAAACCTAAAGACTATGCAGACCAGGCGAAGTGCCTCCAGATTTCTGAAGAAAATAAGGTTCCAGTCGCGCTTTACAAGCTTGATGGTGTGCAGACACCATCGATCGTGAAAGTAATGCTTACATCATCGACTTATGGCGTATTAGCGGCAAAAGTTAGCTTGCTGGATAAAAACTTCAATGAAGTTTCATACACCGGTTTTGATAAATTTATAAATCGTGGCAATACCTACTCGGTGGATGTTTTTATCAATAGCGATAATGTTCATTATGTTGCGATTGCTCCTGATAACAAGCAAGTTGGCAGATCCGAAAAACAATATTCCAGTCAAGCCAGTTCAGCAGTAATCCCCGCCGGTCCTGTCTTTTTCGTTTACACCTCAGGCAAGGACTCGGTACAAGAGCGTGCTTTTAGCGACGTCGGTTCGCTATTAGTGACGGTGAAACCTGCAATAAGCGCATCTGTAGAAATTAAGAGGTAGTTCCCGAAATATGGTTCGTTGCACTTCCTTGTGTTAATTGCCGCAGTATAAAAATAAAAAGCCCAGCTCTGCTGGGCTTTTTTATTGCTGAAAAAATCCTGATGTTCTGTAGGCTTTTCGAACACCATCAGAATGGATGCCCAGTGTTATCGGCACCAGACAGTCGAGGACTAATTGTCCGTGCATCTGAAAAACCCATCCCTTCATGAGATTCCATACCTATCTTCAGTGTTTTAGGCTTAATATCAGATCACAGTCAAACAAGGACATCGCCAATGCAAACACAACTCAGATCCAACCTCTGCTTGATTGCTCTAACCACGGCCCTGATTAGCACCGCTTCCATTGCACAAGAAACAAGCACTTCCGTGCCTGCTGTGATGTCAGTGGCCACGGCTCCTATTGATTGCGTCGAAGTCGAAAAATATAAAGTTTCCGAGGAAAAGCAGGACAGCCAAACAGATCGTGCCGTAACGATTCCTGCACGAAACATCGAGCTTATACAGGCTGGTGTTTTGAAGCATTTACCGAACAAGGCCAAAGGAGTCACTGTCTTGGACGCCGAAAAAGGCAGTTGCCCTAACCCTCAGACGGCAGCTATTTTAAAAGGCGACATTCTGGATTTCCGCAAAGGAAATATGGCATTGCGCTATTTCATCGGCTTTGGTGCCGGCGCGCAAAAAGTACGCGTTCGATTAACCGTTGTCAGTAAAGCCACTGGCGCAGTCATTGGCCAAAACGAAGCGGCAGATACTAAATGGGGCGGTGCTTTCGGCGGGACTAACACAAAAGGTCTGGATGATTTCGCCAAGGCGTCTTCTGAGGCTGCTGCAAAAATTATCAAACAAAAATAATCGTAAAGTTCTCAAATAAAAGCCCATTCTTCGGGCTTTTATTATTTCTCGCGTTGCAAAATTGGCTAGGCATATCCAGTTTTATGAATGGACCATAATGGTAGTAACAGTTTTTAACATAAAGTTATCGACACCCAATTGCTTCCATAATAGAAAATGCCCCAAGTCAGTATATCCTTGCATTCGCGCTTTCGAGTCTTAGCTCTTTCTTTGATTGCGATACTCATTGTGTTGATCTTCCGGGGGATGTTATGAAGCAAATGGTGGCCATCTTGTTTGCCGGCTTATTACTGCTTTTCGCCAACACCTTCGCGCTAGCGCAAAGTAAGGACACCGCTACGGTCATTTTTTATCGTGCCAGCGATGACGGCGGTAAAGCCTATGCGCTGACCAGCCAGAATCAGGAGTTGGTCAAGCTCAAGAAAGGTGAAAAATTCGAGCAGGTTCTCGGCCCGGGCACTTACTACTATATGGCCGACCCGAGTACCAAACAGGTCTTCAAGATTGATATCACGGCTGGCAAGACCTATTACGTCAAAGCTAGTCGGGACGGCAACTTTTTCAATGGTCAACCGAGCTTGCAGGTCACTAGCTCGCAAGAATACCAGCAGGCTTTGGCCAACGCGGATTGAGCCAGCTCGTCCGTCGCCCGCGAGCGGCCTCCTACGGGTGGGCTTTTTGTAATCTGCCACGATCCACCTTATCAACCACGGTCAGCAGTTTGCTGGCGCTAACCCCGTGTCCTCTGCGATACTCGGGGATAGCGGCGTTCAGCCGTTTTTTGTTGACCGCTTAGTGTTTAACTTATGGGGAGTAAGAGGCATGTTTGAGCAATACGGTTTTGAGCTAGCGCTGGCCTGTGCGGCTATCGCTATACTTTATGGCATTTTGGCAACCCGCTGGGTATTGGCCCAACCGGCCGGTAATGAGCGCATGCAAAAAATTGCCATGGCCATTCAGGAAGGTGCCGGCGCCTATTTGCGTCGTCAGTACATGACCATTGCCATCGTCGGCGCGGTGCTGTTCTTTGTGATTGGTTTTGGCTTGCACAATTGGGAAACCGCGATTGGTTTCGCGATAGGCGCCATTTTGTCTGGCGCCGCCGGTTTTATCGGCATGTTTGTCTCGGTGCGTGCCAATGTGCGGACCGCGCAAGCGGCAACGCAAAATTTAAATGCTGCCTTGAATGTCAGCTTCAAAGGCGGCGCGATTACCGGCATGTTGGTTGTTGGCTTGGGCTTGCTCGGCGTTGCCGGTTTTTTGCTCTATGTCTTGCACGGCCAAAGCATCACTGCTGAATCATTGAACCAGGCGCTGGAACCGATGATTGGTCTGGCATTTGGCAGCTCGTTGATTTCCATTTTCGCGCGTTTAGGCGGCGGCATTTTCACCAAGGGCGCCGATGTTGGTGCTGACCTGGTCGGTAAAGTCGAAGCCGGAATTCCGGAAGATGACCCACGTAACCCAGCCGTTATTGCCGACAACGTCGGTGACAACGTCGGTGACTGTGCCGGCATGGCGGCCGATTTATTTGAAACCTATGCGGTAACGATTATTGCCTCGATGTTGGTGGCCGGTATTGCTTTCAATACTTATGGCGCGTCCGGCGTGATGTATCCGCTGGCGCTGGGTTCGGTGTCGATTATTGCTTCGATTATTGGCACCTTCTTCGTGAAAGTACGCGATGGCGGCAAGATCATGAACGCGCTTTATCGTGGTCTGGCTGTATCAGGTGTTCTCGCTGCTATCGCTTTCTATTTCGTAACCGATCAGATGTTCGGCAAAGAACTAGGTATGCCACTGTTCTGGTGCACCCTGATTGGCCTGGGTTTAACTGCCGCTATGGTCGTGATTACCGAGTACTACACGGCTACCGAATATGCGCCGGTACAAGATATTGCTAAAGCGTCTGAAACCGGACACGGCACCAATGTGATTGCGGGCTTGGCAGTGTCGATGAAATCCACTGCAGCACCGGTCTTGGTGGTGGCGCTGGCAATTTGGGGTAGCTACGGTCAAGCGGGCTTATTCGGTGTAGCGATTGCAGCAACGGCCATGCTTTCGATGGCCGGTGTAATCGTGGCGCTAGATGCTTACGGTCCAATCACCGACAACGCCGGCGGTATCGCTGAAATGAGCGAACTAGGCCCCGATATTCGCAAAATTACTGATGCTCTCGACGCTGTCGGCAATACCACCAAAGCCGTTACCAAGGGTTATGCGATTGGTTCGGCAGGTTTGGCTGCACTGGTTTTGTTTGCGGATTATTCGCACAAGCTCACCGAAAAGTTTGGTGCTGATGCGGTGAATTTTTCACTCACTAATACCGACGTCATTATTGGCTTGATGATCGGCGGCATGATTCCTTATCTGTTCGGCGCCTTCGCTATGCAAGCAGTCGGTCGTGCAGCGGGCGAAGTCGTTATTGAAGTTCGCCGCCAGTTCCGCGAAATCAAAGGCATTATGGATGGCACCGGCAAACCGGAATACGACAAAGCCGTCGATTTGCTGACGAAAGCGGCCATTCGCGAAATGATCATTCCTTCCATGCTGCCGATATTTATTCCGATTATCGTCGGCATGAC
>JAYSXB010000200.1:0-3696 GCA_043717775.1 Arenimonas sp. | reverse complement strand
CGTAAAGCACGCATCGAAGTGGGTTATGGTTTGGAAGGTGCGGTGCCCGATGCATTGGCCAGCCGCATTATTCGCGAATATTTGACACCGAAATTTCGCCAAGGTGATTTTTTCGGTGGCATCAAAGATTCTCTACAAGCCTTGACGAAATTAATTGATGGCGAAATTTTGCCTGAACCGATGACGTCGGATCAGCAGGGCTCGCAGCCCGATTTTGTATTTGCCGGCATCATCGGTTTTTTTATCGGCGCCATTGCCGGCGCCACTGGCATGAAGCCGATGACGATCCGGCGCATGGGAGCAGGAGGCATCGCCGCGTTCATCGCATTTCTCGCTTTTAGTTTTGGTTTTTCAACACTGGTAGCGGCTGTGGTTGCCATTATTGTGTCGGGTGGTAGCTCCGGGCGTTACAGTTCGGGCGGCGGCGGCTGGGGTTCTTTTCCGAGCGGCGGTGGCAGCAGTGGTGGAGGCGGTTGGTCAGGTGGCGGCGGTTCTTTCGGAGGCGGTGGCGCCTCGGGAGGCTGGTAATGAAACGATTACTGCAAAATATGTTTACCGGCTGGTTTCGCATGTCGCAGTGGTTTCCCAAAGAAACGCTGGTCCATATTCGTGATGTCATCGCACACGGCGAGCGTGGCCACGCGGGCGAAATTTGTTTTGCCGTCGAAGCGCGTTTTTCTTTTTGGTCCGTGTTGAACGGCATGCAAACCCGCCGTCGTGCCAATCAATTATTTTCGATGCTGCGCGTTTGGGACACCCAAGACAATAGTGGCGTACTTCTTTACTTACAGCTTGCCGAACGCCGGGTTGAACTGATTGCCGATCGCGGAATTGCTGCTCGGGTGGATAGCAGCCAATGGCAAAAAATATGCAATGAATTCACGGCAGATATTAGCAATGGTCCTGCCGATGTCGCCGTGCTGGCGTGCATCGAAAAAATCAATACGCTGCTGAGTGAGCATTTTCCAGCGTGCGAAGATAATCCCCGCGAGCTGTCGGATGAGCCGGTAGTGTTGTGAAGGTAGGGTGGGCACTGCCCACCAATGTCTCAATTTGTCGGAATGGTGGGCGGTGCCCACCCTACGGTTATCTTTACGCTCTTGTTGCCTCACGCTATGCTCCAGCAACCGACAACACCGCAGGATGCCGCCATGGCCGACGACAGTTCCAAACAGTGGGCCGAGGTTGCCGCGCTGTTTGATCGCTTGCTTGAACTTGCGCCAGCTGCGCGTGATGAACAACTAAAACGTAGTGATGCCAGTCCGGCTGTACTGCAACAGGTACGGCAAATGCTGATGGCGATTGATAGCGATCCCGATTTTTTAGAGCCATCGGCTCGTCAAACCCAAGACCCTAATGAAGCAGCGCAAGAATATAGTTCGCTCTCCGCAGGTGCAAAAGTCGGCGCGTTTATTATCGAACGTCTTGTTGGTCGTGGTGGCATGGGCGAGGTCTATCTTGCCCATCGTAGCGATGCCGATTTTTCGCAGAAAGTGGCGCTTAAATTAATCCGTCCCGAAGCGGTCGGACGTTTAGGTCATTTTGAAAACGAGCGCCGTATCCTTGCTGGTTTGGAGCACCCCGGCATTGCGCGTTTAATCGACGGTGGCTTGGCACCGGATGGCCGGCCATTTATGGCGATGGAATTTGTCGAAGGGCGCGACATTATCAGTTACGTAAAAGACAACGCATTAAATCTTGATAAGCGCCTGCAATTATTCCAACAAATTTGCGAAGCCGTCGATTTTGCACATCGTAATTTAATTGTGCATCGTGATTTAAAGCCCGCCAATATTCTGGTGGATGCCGACGGCCGTGCCCGTTTGCTCGATTTTGGTATTGCCAAGCTCGCCGATGATGGCAGCGCCGCAATGACACAAGCGCTGTTAACGCCCGAATATGCGGCGCCAGAACAGTTGGACGGCGGTGCTATTACGATGGCTACCGATGTCTTTGCGTTGGGTGTCGTATTGTACGAACTGTTAGTAGGCAACCGTCCCTGGAGTTTGTCGGGCTCAGCATTGCCGGCAAGTTTCAAGCGTCGTTTTGAAGCGGAGCCCGTGGTGCCGAGCAATGCCGTGAACGCAACGAGTATTGTTTCGGCAAAATCATTGCGTGGTGACCTTGATGCCATAGTGATGAAAGCGCTACGCCCCGAGCCAAGCCAGCGTTATCAAAGTGCCTCGCAATTATGGAACGACATCAAACGGCATTTAAGACGTGAGCCGGTGCTCGCGCGTGGCGATACTCGTGGCTATCGTTTTCGCCGTTTTGTCAGTCGTCATAAAGTTGGCGTAGCAGCGGCTGCTGCAGTATTTTTTGCAATCGCGGTTGGTGTGGGCGGGGTATTGTGGCAGTCACATAAGACCGCACTTGAACGCGATCAGGTATTGGCAGAAATACGTCGTACCGAAGCGGTTAAAAATTACTTGCTCTTAATGTTTCGCACCGCCGGTGAAAATCAGGGTAGTGAATCGACAACGGCGAAAGAGGTGTTGGATCAAAGTGCAAAACATCTTGCCGACCAATATCGTGACCAACCGCAAACACGTGCCGATATTGTGGAAGCGTTGGGCGCACTTTATTTGTACATGAATGATGTGGACGGTGTTGTGCCTTTGTTGGAAGGCTACCTCAAGTCAGCCGGTACAACGCCATCGGCACGAGCCGAAGTCAGCGCCATGCTGGCTGAGGCCGAGTTGCAGCGTGGCAATACTGCCAATGCGCGCCACTTGCTCAATGATGCGCAAGCATTCTGGATTAAGGATAGTTTGCAATACAGAAAATCAATCATCAGCAGTCGCCAAACACAGGCACAAATCGAGAAAGCAGAAAGTGGTTTGCCCAGTGCAATACGCACACTGCAAACGGCGTTGTTGGAACACGATGATTATTTCGGACGCAACCATACCGAAACCGCGAACCTGCTCAATAGTCTGGGCATAGCCTACCAAGCCAATGGCGATATTGATAAAGCCGATGCAGCCTTTCGTGATAGTTGGGCCGTGCATGAAAAAGTCGGTGATATTAATAGCGCCGGTGCATTGCTGACATTGGGGAATTGGGCGACGGTGGCGTATCGAAAAAACGATTTTGACCGCGCTGAAAAACTATTGCTGAAAGCTACGACATTGCGACGCGAGCTTTATGGAAAATCAGCAGCACTCGCTGCCATGCAGGGCAATTTAGGAAAAATTATTCTGAAGGCAAAACGCCCCAAAGATGCCTTGGTGCAAATTGAACAAGCGCTACCCATGTCTCGCGAATATACGGGCGAACACAGCCCCCTCACTATCGCCATTTTGCAAAGTCTGACCGAAGCACGGATTTCATTGGGTGAATTAAAATTGGCCAATGAGTCGCTGATGCAGGCAAAAAATGCCGCCCGTACTAATTCCGGTGAGGATCAATTATTGTATGCCGTCTGCCAAGGCGTGGAGGCTCGATTACGTTTGGCCGAAGGCAACAAAGTGCAAGCACAGCAATTGGTGAATCAGATGGCCAATAAAATTAATGCACTCGGACCGGCAGGTGCTCCCTATGCTCCGAGTGTGCTGCAATTACGTGCCGAGCTTGAAGCAGCACCGTAAATCCGATTGTAGGAGCGCCTTCAGGCGCGATAAATCTGCGATGATGCTCGCCGTAGGAGCGCTCACGAGCGCGAAAAATCTGCGACGAGGCTTGTGGTAGGAGCGC
>JAYSXB010000199.1:0-1404 GCA_043717775.1 Arenimonas sp. | reverse complement strand
GAAACCCGCAAGGCACGCGAAGCTTTGACTGGCCATTACGCACTGAAAGAATTTATCGGGCAAAGTGAAGGCCTTGCACTCTTGTTGACGGGCTGTTTCAAATCCGATTTTTCATTGATTCAGCGTGGCTTGAATGATGTGCTAATCGAGCCAAGGCGTTCACCACTGATTCCCGGCTTTGCAAAAGTAAAACAGGCCGCACTGGGTCATGGTGCTTTAGGTGCCAGTATTTCGGGCGCGGGGCCAAGTGTATTTGCTTGGTGCGTCGGAAAAGAAATTGCAGAGACCACTGCAAAACATATGCAGCAGGCATTTCTTGAAGTCGGGCTCGATAGCGATATTTTTATTTCAAAAGTGGCCGGCCCGCGTGCCGAGGTCTTGTCATGCTCTGCTTAAGCACACGCGGAAATTCCGCTGCCATTCCCTTGCATCAAGCCATTATCGAAGGCATAGCGCCCGATGGGGGGCTGTATCTTCCCGAGCATATTCCAAAAATTGATTTGACTGCACTGCTTGCATCAGAAACCTATCAGCAAGCCGCCTTGCAAGCAATATCGCCCTTTTTTACGGGCGATTTTTTATCGGAAAGACTGCCCGGTATGATCGAACGTGCGTTTAATTTTCCTGTGTCTTTAAAGCAGCTATCATCTTCAAATAATTTTTTGCTTGAGCTGTTCCACGGCCCAACATCGGCATTCAAAGATGTCGGTGCGCGCTTTCTTGCCGAATGTTTTGCAGCAGTGCCGGTTAAAAATAAAACCCGCACCATTCTGGTTGCCACTTCAGGCGATACCGGAGGCGCCGTAGCAGCGGCCTTTCATCAGCACGACAATGTTCGGGTGATTGTTTTATTTCCGGATGGCCGGGTGTCGGCAAGACAAGCGCACCAGCTAAGTTGTTTTGGCGACAATATTCATAGCTATCGCGTGCAAGGCAGTTTTGATGATTGCCAGCGTTTGGTAAAAGCTGCATTCGCCGATAAAGATTTGTCAGAAAAATACGCACTCACCTCGGCCAATAGCATTAATCTTGGTCGCCTACTGCCGCAGATGAGTTATTACGCTTGGGCGGCGGTGCAATATGCAAAGTTGCAAGATGAAACCAAGAAACTTAACTTCATTATTCCCTCTGGCAATCTTGGCAACGCCTTTGCCGCCATATTGGCACGCGCAGCCGGTGCGCCAATCGGCGATATTGTTTTAGCTACCAATGCTAATACCGTGTTGCCTGATTTTTTCGATACCGGTGAATACACGCCGCGCGACAGTGTGAGTACGCTCGCCAATGCTATGGATGTTGGCGCACCCAGTAATCTGGAGCGCTTGCGTTATTTATATCCGAATCAAAAAATTCATGAGGCCATATTAAAGATTGAAAGTGTTAGCGACGATGAAATTCGCCGTG
>JAYSXB010000198.1:0-9538 GCA_043717775.1 Arenimonas sp. | reverse complement strand
CATACGGCAGACTCGCCATTAAACTCACGGCACCCGCACGCGCGGCGGCATGCGAGGCTATCAATACAATAACGGCAATATCCAATGGCAAAATGACTAGCGCTTGCCAACGCAAAAGCTGGCTAAGCACCAAGGCCGCTGCGCCATAAGTGCCTATGCGCGAGTCTTTCATAATCACTAGTGCACGTTCGCGCGGCACTGCGCCGCCAAGTGCGTCAAAGGTGTCTGCTAAGCCGTCTTCGTGGAATGCGCCAGTGACTAGAATCGAAACAATAATCGCCACCAAGGCGGCAATCGGCATCGGAAAAACCTGTGCTGCCAGCCATAATGACAGTGCAGAAATAATTCCAACGACTATGCCAACAAGCGGAAAATAGCGTGCTGATGCATTCAACATAGCGTTAGAAAAATCGCGAATCTCGGGAACTGGCAGTCGCGTGAAAAATTGCAACGCTACCAGAAATAATTGCCACTGTTTTTTCATTCGCTGGTTTTTCCTGAAACACCTGCGCTGGCAAAGGTGGCCATATTCGACAGCATGGCGCAGGCGCTGCGCAATAAGGGCAATACTAAAATAGCACCACTGCCCTCGCCCAAGCGCAACTCCCAGTCAAGCAAAGCTTTCGCTCCGATGCTTTCAAGCAGAGCTCGATGCGGGGCTTCGGCGCTGACATGCGAAAACACCATGTAGCTTTGAACTTCGGGCTGCATGCGTATAGCTAAGCAGGCGGCGGCGCTGGCAATAAAGCCATCGACAATAATCACCTGGCGCGATTGCGCAGCGCCAAGCATGGCGCCGCAGATCATGGCAATTTCAAAGCCGCCGTAACGCGATAATAATTCGCGCGCGTCACTACTTGCCGCGTATTTTTTGAAAGCTTGAACAATCACTTTTTGTTTAAGCGCAACGCCGTGATCATCAACACCGGTACCACGTCCCACGCAAGCCTCAATCGGTAAGCCGGTCAAGCCATGCATTAATGCCGATGCACTGGTGGTATTGGCAATTCCCATTTCGCCAAAAACAACTGCGCCCTGTTTTGGCAGGTTTTCACAAAGCGTTTTGCCATGTTGCAGTGCGGTTTCAACTTGTTCTGCACTCATGGCAAGTTCGTGCAAAAAGTTTTTAGTGCCAAAAGCGATTTTTCTATCTAATAAGTTTTCGTGCGTTGGAATAATTTCGGCCACTCCAGCATCAATCACGGTCACTTTTGCATCATTGGCTTTTGCCAATACACAAATCGCTGCGCCGCCAGATAAAAAATTCAACACCATCTGTGCCGTGACTGCCTGTGGGTACGCCGAGACACCTTCATGGGCAATGCCATGATCGCCCGCAATCACAAAAACTTGCGCCAATTCAATATACGGTTTGATTCGCTGTTGAATCCCGGCTACCTGCGCCGCTAAATCTTCCAAGCGTCCAAGCGAACCTGGTGGTTTGGTTTTTTGGTCCAATTCAATACGCACTTGTTGTTGGAAGTCATCATCTAAACTTTGAATCTGCGCCAATTGTTTTTTCATCGCCATCACTTTATTAATTTGTTATTGGACTATTATCTAGCCAATAGCCACTTTTGAATATCAAAAAATGCTCGACTCACAATACATTCGCTGCCCGCATTGTGGTGAGCGCTTCGAGGCGCTCATTGACTCCTCTGGCGGGAGTGCTGATTACATTGAAGACTGCCCGGTCTGCTGCCGCCCGATCATGATGCATAGCCGCACTGACGAAAACGGCGAATTTGACGGTCTTGATGCCGAACAGGATTTTTAACTAGCCCGATCTTCACGTAGCCGTTACAATGGAGCGGCAATAGGTGTCGGGAAGTTGGTTTGATTCCAACACTGCCCCCGCAACGGTAAATCAGCATCGCAAACGGTGCATCTTTCAGTGACCACTGGGAATTTTATTTCTGGGAAGGAGAAAGTGACAACTTTGGTTAAAAGCCCTGGTTGTTCGATGAGTCCGGAGACCGGCCTATTGCCGGGTCATTCGACCCAACAGCGCGTTGCGGTGGGCGACGGGGCGAGTGCTCGGCGCTTTTTCATCCATGGCGCCTCGCGTTTGTCTTTCTCCATCCAGCCAGCTGACTTGCGGGTGAGCATTATGGAGAACACATTGAAATATTTTAATTCAACACAGGCCTTGAAATTGGCCATTCTGAGCGTCGCGATCGGCAGCACTTTTTCGGCTTATGCCGATGAAGCGCAAACACTCGATACCGTTCAAGTTACGGCCAATCGCAGTGAAGTAGCAACCAATAAAACACTCGCTTCGGTTACGGTAATTACCCGCGCCGACATTGAAAAAAGCCAAGCCCCGGATGTTGCCGACTTGCTAAGCCAGCAAGCTGGATTAGACATTGTTCGCAGTGGCGGCAGCGGCAGCAATGTCTCGGTGTTTACGCGCGGCAGTAATTCCAATCACACGCTTATTTTAATTAATGGCGTGCGCGTCAACACGGCCGTGCAAGGTAGTTATGATTTTAGCAGCATGCCGCTTGCATTGATTGAACGCGTTGAAATTGTTCGTGGCCCGCGGGCTGCTTTATGGGGTTCGGACGCCATCGGCGGCGTGATTCAAATTTTTACTCGCGAAAAAGGATCTTTTGCCGAGTTCCGTGCAGGCAGTTATGGTCGTGCCGAATTTGATGTCGGCTTTGGTGCAGGCGATGCAGAAAATAATTTTGGTGCTGCATTTGGCCATGGTAGTGCCGATGGCTTTTCAGCTACCAATTCTGATTATCCCTATGGTCCCTACCTTGACAACGACGGCTATGAAAATAGTCATTTTCTGCTCAATGGAAAAATGACCATTGGCTCGCAGACTTTGTCGGCCTTTGCTTCGGCGCTGGATGCCAATATTGACTTTGACGAAGGTAAATCCAACAAGAAAAATCGCGAAGTGGGTCTGGTATTAAAAGGCAAACTTACCGACACTTGGCAACATTCACTCAGCATTGGCCACAGCTACGAAAATCTTGATACGCCTAATTACGACAACCTTTTTGGTAGCCGCCGACTGGCTGTGGATTGGGTCAACGCGATTGATGTCAACGAGAAAAATCGTTTCAATGTGGGCGTAAATTGGAGCAGCGAGAATGGCTTCAACGAAGATCTCGGTATAGCAACGATTAAGAATACGCGTCGTAACACCGGACTGTTCGCCTCATGGCGTGGCGAGTTTTCCAGCAACACTTTTGAACTGGCAGCGCGGCGCGATGAGAACAGCCAATTTGGTGGAAAAACTACCGGCCAAGCGGCCTGGGGGGTTGAAATCAATGAAGACCTAAGATTACGTGCGAGTTGGGGCCAGGGTTTCCGTGCGCCTAATTTCAATGAACTTTATTACCCGGGTTTCTTTGGTTTTTTTGCAGGCAATGCAGGTTTGCGTCCCGAGTCTTCTGACAGTGCAGAGTTAGGGCTTAACTTCAACATTAGCAGCCAACAAACACTCGAGGTATCCGCCTACCGCACCAAAGTCACCGACTTGATTGCTTTTGAGGAACCACCTACTTTTTCAGCCACCAACATCAACCGTGCACGCTTGAAAGGCGCCGAAGTCGAATATCAATTCAAAGGCGAAGTTTTTTCTATCGCTGCCAATGCCGGTTGGCAAGACGCACGCAATGTAGATAACAACGAAAAACTGCTGCGCCGCGCCGACCGCAAACTTAATATTAAAGCCGACTTCGAAATCAGTGAGCAATGGAGCTTGGGCATGGATTTACAAGCCGCTTCCGAGCGTCCTGATTTTGGTGGCGCAAGCTCAGCGGGCTATGGCCGCCTGGATGGCCGCATAAGCTACGAATTTGCCGATGCGTGGACTCTTGAAGCCCGCATCGAAAACCTGGGCGATAAAGACTACGAGCTCATTCCCGGCTACAACACCCCGGGCCGCAGTGGCTTGATTACGCTGCGCTGGAACGGCAAAAACTAGAAAAGCGGCCATTCGTTAAATACTTGCCGCTTAAAGATGTAAAAAGATGTGTTTTGACTGGCTTCAAATGCCCCGCTGTGCCTAAAATCACGGCGGGGGATTATTTCTGGAGTTCGGCATGTCTGATTCAAGCATTGCGTCGCATAACACTGCGCCGACATTAGCCTCGAAAAACCTGCCCAGACGCGTCCGGCATTTGCTCGAGGGCATTCTGGAGTTTGCCTCGGATGAATTTGAACGCGGCTTGATGTCCAGCCTTAACGAATTTGAACAGCAATTATTTAAATTTGCCGAACAAGCCCGCAGTGCGGCTGTACAAACCCGCTGGCTCGAAGCCCAGCGCTTAATCAAACGCACCCGCCATGATTTGGTACCCAGGTTTCTTATTGCGCTTGAAGCCGAACTTTCACTCCTGCGCGAACCGTATCAACCCAAACCCTTGTTTATGTCGCGCTTGGGCGTTGGCATGGGCACCGAACTGTCGCTAGTCAATGACTTGGAAATTGACGAAGCCACCATCATGATTGAAATATCCAATCGTGGTGAAATGCGCAATAGCCTGCCGCTGTATCTGCTTGGCCAGCGCTTTGGTGTACTTGCTGGCAAGCCGGCATTCGATTCCGAATCCCTACCGATTGGTCCACAGGCTTTATGTCGCATGTTGCGTGACGCATCCGATTGTCTGGGCCTGGCCGAAGAACATCGGTTAATGTTTTTCAAAATATTTGAAAAACAAGTGATGCCGATGTATGGCAATTTGATCGAGTCGGTGAATAATTATCTGGCAAAAAATAATGTTCTACCCAATTTACAATATGTCCCTATTCGTGCGCGGCCAAAATCGCAGTCAGTGCCGGTTGAAAATTTGGGAGAGAATACGCAACAGGCAAGCAAGGGACGGACAGGTAATGGTACTCCTCTAGCCTTGGAAGATGAAAATCATCAAAGCAGCGCACGCTCCTCGCTGCGAGCAAGCAAAAGCTCCAATGCCGCACAAACCGAGCAACCCGACAGTGCCCAAAATCTTTCCGGCAATCCCTTTACCGGTGGTATGGGAAATAGCCACGGTTTTGGTGGTGGAGGTCAAGGTGGCTCAGCTGGCGGACAAACAACAGGCGGTAACTACGGTGGCGACGGTCAAACGACAGGAGGCAACTACGG
The DNA here is from genome assembly GCA_043717775.1 of Arenimonas sp. Lineage (GTDB taxonomy): Bacteria > Pseudomonadota > Gammaproteobacteria > Xanthomonadales > Xanthomonadaceae > Arenimonas. Next base: position 4,434 of record JAYSXB010000198.1, on the reverse strand, counting down.
CGGTGGTGGACAAAACGGCGGTCAAACTGCGGGCGGTAACTACGGCGGCGGCGGACAAGGCGGCAGTCAAAGTGCTGGCAGTGGACGCAACACCAATAGCGGTGGCGGTTTAAGCATTCGCGGCAATATTTCTGGCAACAATGGCGCTGGCAACCATAATTCAGCAGGCAATAACAACGAGTCCACGGGTGAGTTAGACGAAGCCAGCTTCAATATGATGCGGCAGTTATTGGCAAGCCGAAAACAATTACTCGGTAAACTCAGCCCTGAAAAAATCCAGACCGCCATCAGCAAATCAGAGCCAGTGCCGGCAACACTCTTGCAAAAAACTTTGCAAATGTTGCAAGGCAAACCCGCAACACCGGTATTGACTGCCGGCAAGCCTACCGCAAGAAATATTCAGCACATCAAACAAGATTTAATGTCGCAGCTGCGGATGAATTCCGACAGTCCGGAAGCACCGGTGTTGAATGAAGAAGACAACGACGCCATCGATTTAGTAGGCATGCTGTTTGACAGCATCAACAAAGACGTTAAAGCCAATAGCCCTGCCGCGCATTTGCTCGCAAAACTTCAAGTGCCATTGCTGCGTGTTGCTTTGCAGGATAAAGGCTTCTTTACCAAACAAAATCACCCTGCCCGTCAAATGCTCGGTGCCATTGCAGAATCGGGTGCTTATTGGTTGGGTGATGATGACGCAGACCCGGCACTGCTCGGCAAAATGAATGCCGTGGTAGATCGCACGGTGCGTGAATTCGACGGCGACATGTCGCTATTCCAGCAACTTTTAACTGACATCAATTCGCATCTGCAAATTTTGACGCGCAAAGCCGAAGTCGCTGAAAAGCGTCATATAGAAGCGGCGCGCGGTAAAGAAAAACTGGCAATGGCACGCGACCAAGCGTCGGTGGCGGTCAATGCTTTGTTAAAAGATCAAGCCATGCCGCGCTTTACTCATACCTTATTGAGTCAGGCATGGACCGATGTCATGGCGCTAACAGCGCTGCGCTCGGGCGAAGACTCCGACGCTTGGAAACAACAACTCGGTGTTGCCGAACGACTCATTCAAGTGGCTAAAGCGCCGCCCGGCCAAGCACTTATCTCGGCTGACGAAGCGCAACAACTCCGACAAGAACTAGAAAGCTCGCTGACTCAAGTGGGCTACCAAAGTGACGAAGCAACTGCGATAACCGAACGTCTGATCGACCCACAATCGGGCAAAGAAGGCGATTCGGCAAGCCGCACTGAATTGACCATGCGGCTCAAATCCCGTGCACGTTTTGGTGAAGATGTTGCCGCCACAAAAGCGAAGAAGGTAAAACTTACTTCCGATGAACAAGCCCGATTTGAGCAATTGAAACTGGTGGCGTTCGGCACCTGGTTTGAATTTATTACCAATCAGCAAGGCGACCGCATCCGTCGTCGCATGGCGTGGTACAGCACCACCACCGGGCACAGCTTGTTTGTCAATCAGCGCGGCCAAAAAGTCGGTGAATATCATTTGGAAGTGTTAGCCAAAATGCTTGTGCGCGGTGAACTATTCATTGTTGAAGAAAAAACCGGCGGTATTATCGACCGTGCCTGGCAATCTGTCATGAACGCCTTGCGTTCATTCGCCGGTCAATCTCCTGCGGAGGCTACAGTAGCATTATGAATAATGAATACCGTCGCGCCCGCCGCCGCAAAGTCGGTTACAACGTCGAAGTTTTCGACACCATGACCGAAGCGGTAATTGGCAAACTGAGCAATTTATCCGAGACCGGCATGTTGCTCATCATGCACGAGCCAATGATGAACGACGCCTTGTATCAATTGCGTCTTAACTTGCCCGATCAACTGGGTGTCACACAAAGCATTGATGTTGGTGCGCACGAACTTTGGGCCGACGAAGCCGCCGCACCGGGCCAGGTATGGATTGGCTTCCGCTTTATTGACGTCTCGCCAGCGCATGTAGGCGTTATTCGTGAATGGGTGGACGCCCCAGGTGGTCATTACGTTTGACATGAGACTTATCAAAATATTTTTTTTGATATTGATACTGAGCCTGGGCATCAGCTGCAACACGTCGAATACAAGTACGCAAAAAATTACTGTTAATGGCAACGATCTGTTATTGGAAATTCGAGACACATCGCCGCAGGCATTAAGCACGCTTACACCGGCCATTACGCAATTACTAAAAACACAGAATGAACAATCGCATGCCTGGAAAATATCGGAATTAACTTCGATCAATTCAGCCTTGGCGGCTGGTAAAAAAACCGCTATCTCGAAAAATAATTTACGCCTGATGCAAATCAGCAAGCCGCTTTATATCGCAAGCAATGCTTATTATGACCCCAGTATTGGTTCATTAGTCAGAATGTGGGGCTTTTACACCGACAAGTTTCCTGTCAATGAAACGCCGCCAACGAATACACAAATCTCCGAATGGCTGGCTCATAAGCCGGTATTTACCGATATTATAATTAACAAACAAACTATTTCTGCAAACAATCCAAACACCCAGCTCGATTTTTCCACCATTCTTGAAGGCGTTGCCGCACTCGATATAAAACGCATTTTTGCGCAGCAACAAATACAGGATGCTTTGGTAACGATGGGCTCTGATAAATTTAGCGTCGGCAATGAAAATACCAAGCCGTGGACGGTGCAGCTAAAAGATCCTTTTGGCGGCGCTTTAGGACAAATTGATTTGCAAGGCAACGAAGCCTTGTTTAGTTCGGGAAATTTCAACAAATTTCGCATGGCACCGACCGGGTCGCGCTGGGGCCATGTATTAGACCCTCGCACGGGCAAACCGGCGCAAGGTTCTGCCGCCGTCGTGGTCTTACATAGCGACCCGGTGCTGGCCGATGCCGCTTCTACAGCATTAATGGCAGCAGGGCCGGGTAATTTCAGCAGGCTCGTCATCCGCATGAAATTGGCCTGCGCCATGATGGTAACCGAAGAAAACGAATTACTGATCACCACACAAATGAAAAAACGCGTCAAGTTTTTTCGGGATCCGGTGCCGCTGGGCGAACCGATTGCCAATGGTGAAAGTTGTAAATGATGTCATCGCTGAAAATTATTTATAGCTGATTTGCTAAACAATCGGCAAATCAAAAAAAAACACAAAGCCCACAAACAAAACACAAAAGCCACGAAAAAAACCGTGGGAGCGCCCGTCAGGCGCGAAAGGTCTGCAACGCGGATCGTAGGAGCGCTCACGAGCACGAAAAATGCAACGCAGATAAATCGTTCGTCATCCACGCGCGCATCACCATCACGTTTTATTTTATTGATATCACAGATTTGAGATCTGTCGCGCTCGTGAGTGCTCCTACGCAGGATTAGTCATATTTGCACCGCTACCCAGACCCGCTTAATATCGGATCACCAATACCACCGAATTCGGCGCAAGCCAACATTGAACATGAGACAAAAATGAACCTATACCGTGAACATCTTGCTACTGTTATCAAACGCGCCGATCTGGCTTTGGCTGCCGGGGGTTTTGACCATTTAGTGATTGCATCGGGCATCGAAAAATATCGTTTTCTCGACGATATGCCCTACCCGTTCAAGACTAATCCGCAATTCAAATATTGGCTGCCGCTCACGCAACATCCCCATAGCTGGATTATTCATACGCCCGGTAAAAAACCGGAACTCGTGTATTTCCAGCCCGATGATTATTGGCATGTGCCTCCAAGTGTACCGAGCGGCGATTGGGTCGGGCATTTTGATATTCATATTATTGATAGCGCAGAACAAGCGGCAAAATTTTTGCCGCAAGGCAAGTCGGCCATTATTGGCGAAGCCGATGCCGCCATTGGCGAGTTTGCTCCCAATAACCCGGCAGCGGTGATTCAGCATTTACATTTTCATCGTGCTTTCAAAACCGCTTATGAATTGAGCCTGATGCGTAAGGCGCAACGTAAAGGCGCACTCGGCCATCTTGCTGCGCGCAGTGCATTTCATGCCGGTGAATCCGAAGCCGGTATTAATTCCGCTTTTCTAAAAGCGGCCGGCCATACCGATAGCGATGTGCCTTACAACAATATTGTGGCGCTGAATGAAAACGGCGCGACCTTGCATTATCAATACAAAAGTTTCGATAACCCGCGTGAACATCGATCCTTGTTAATTGATGCGGGCGCCGAAGTGAATGGTTATGCTTCCGACATTACCCGCACCTGGAGCAACGGCGACACTCGCTTCAGCGACCTCATTAATGCCGTAGATGACGAACAAATTGCATTGGCCGCCAAAGTGCGGGCAAATACCGATTACCGCGATTTGCATCTGGAATGCCATCTGCGCTTAGGCAGCGTGCTCAAAGCCTTGGACATTGTTGATATGGACCCGGGCAGCATGATGGAAGCCGGTGTCACTTCCACCTTCTTTCCGCACGGCCTGGGCCACCCGATTGGCCTGCAAGTGCACGAC
>JAYSXB010000197.1:0-1414 GCA_043717775.1 Arenimonas sp. | reverse complement strand
CATCGATTGCCAATAAAGGCGTGTCGCAGCGCATTATTACTGCACCATTCTCACCACTAGGCCAAAGCAATCGCATCGCCAGCAAAAATGCCAGCTGTGTTGCACTGCCAACCAATCAATCGATCGCGCCTTTGCGTAACCAAGGCCAATTAATGCGGGTGACCAATCAGGAACAGGACTTCCATCCGATTTATCACTATGCCTTTATCACCGATAGCAAAGAAGGTCTGATTCTGGTCAATGTCGATACGCTTGCCGACGGCGAGCCACGTAATAATTTTCTGACGCGCGCATTAACCTGGAATGAAAATAATATTTTGCAAGGTGCACAACACATCACCATTGGTGGCCATTATCTTTATATTACGGCGGATGCCGGCGTTGTCATTGTGGATGTTGATGACCCGATGAAGCCGAAAATCGCTTCGATTATCCCGATTAAAAATGCCCGCCGAAGCGCACTGCAATTCCGCTATCTATTCGTGACCGATGCCAGCGGCTTGCAAGTTGTCGATGTGACCAATGCAATAAAGCCTCGCGTCGTGCCCAACGCACATATCGCACTAAATACTGCTAACGGTATTTATCTCGCACGCACTTATGCCTACGTTGCCAATGGCAAACAAGGGCTCGCGATTATTGATATCGAAAAACCCGAGCAGCCATTGCTATACCAAATGTTCAACGCCGATGGCCAGCTAAATGATGCCCGCGATGTTGTAGTCGGCTCGACCAATGCCTCACTGTTTGCCTATGTTGCCGACGGCAATAATGGCATGAAAGTTTTGCAACTCACCGCACCAGACACGCAACCCAAGTTCTACGGTTTTTCACCCGAACCAAAGCCACAGCTAATTGCCTGGCGTAAAACAAAATCGGCGGCGCTTACATTGGCAAAAGGTCTTGACCGCGATCGTGCGGTCGATGAAACCGGCGGACAAATCGCCGTCTTTGGCCGTATAGGTTCGCGTCCATTGAGCGCCGAAGAAATGCGAAAATTTTATTTGAATCCCGATGGTACACCGTGGTTCGTCAGTGATGAAGTAACCGTATCAAAAGCTGCCACACAGAAAAAAGCGAGGTCGTCACGATGAATTTTCAATTACCTCCATTGTGTTTGCTGCTATGTCTTCTGATCAGCAATAGTGCATTTTCACAAAATAAAAATACTTTACCCTATCACTCGAAAGACACTTCGGTGGGTGTGGTGAACTGCGCCAGCAGCTTATGCCACGGCTCCATCACCGAATGGAAAGACTCCAATGTGTTGCAAAATGAATATGTGACTTGGTCACGTTTTGATAAACACGCGCGTGCCTACGATGTTTTATTAAATGAAAAATCACAAAGCATCGCAAGAAAGTTTGGCTTGGGTATGCCGCCACAGAAATCCAAATTATGTCTGGATTGCCAC
>JAYSXB010000196.1:0-9568 GCA_043717775.1 Arenimonas sp. | reverse complement strand
CCCGCCAGATTGCCCAGCAAAAAACGCGCGGTATTACGAATGCGGCGATAAGCATCGGCGCTGCGTTTCAGAATATCGTCCGACACCGACATTTCATTACGGTAGTCAGTCGCGGCAATCCACAAACGCAATACATCGGCACCAAGCGAATCATTCACTTTTTGCGGCTCGACCGTATTGCCCAGAGACTTGGACATTTTTTTGCCTTGCGCATCGACGGTGAAACCATGCGTCAGCACTTGTTTGTAAGGCGCAACGCCGTCCATCGCAATGCCGGTCAGTAAGGAGCTTTGAAACCAGCCGCGATGTTGGTCGGAACCTTCCAGATATAAATCGGCAGGCTTGTGTAAACCATCTTGCTCGCGCGCAGCGAGCACGCACTCGTGGGTGACGCCGGAATCAAACCAGACATCGAGAATGTCTTTTACTTGATCATAGTCTTTTGCATCGTCACCCAAAAAATCGCTTGGGTTTATTGCATTCCAGGCATCGGCACCTTTTTGTTCAACGAGATTGGCGACTTCGCGCATCAGCTCGACCGAACGCGGATGCGGCTCACCGGTTTGCTTGTGAATAAACAAGGCAATCGGCACGCCCCAGGTACGTTGACGCGAGATGCACCAGTCCGGACGGCCGTCGATCATACCGATAATGCGGGCTTCGCCCCATTCGGGAATCCAGGCTACTTTCTTGATCGAGCTGAGTGCATCGGCACGCAGATTGGCCTGGTCCATCGAAATAAACCATTGCGGCGTGGCGCGAAATGCGACCGGCGATTTATGACGCCAGCAATGCGGATAACTGTGATTGAATTTTTCGGAAGCCAGCAAGACGCCACGCTCATGCAATAGTGCAACAACAGTGTCGTTGGCTTTCCAGATATATTGACCGGCAAAAATTTCGGTGTTTGGTAAATAAATACCTTTGCCGTCAATCGGATTCAATACCTCAAGACCGTATTTCAAACCGACCGCGAAATCTTCCTGGCCATGGCCTGGCGCGGTATGCACGGCACCGGTACCGGCGTCGGTGGTGACGTGATCGCCGAGAATGATGGGGACAATGCGCGAATAAAACGGATGCTGTAGCTTCAGCAATTCAAGTGCCGCGCCTTTGGCACGACCAAGAATTGTCGCTTCACTCAAACCGTAACGCACTGCCACGGTTTCACTAAGCGCTTCGGCAACCACCAATAGAACCCGTATGCCTGCGCGTGACGGCCCTTCTATCAAAACATAATCAAGATCCGGACCAAGTGTCACTGCCAAACTGGCAGGCAGCGTCCATGGCGTGGTGGTCCAGATCGGAACTGAAACGATGGCCTCTGCACTATCAACGCCAAATTTCTCGGCGAGTGCTTTCGGATCGATCGCGTCGTATGCAACATCAACGGCAGGCGATACTTTATCGGCGTATTCAATTTCTGCTTCTGCCAATGCAGAACCACAATCGAAACACCAATGTACCGGCTTTGCACCGCGCGCCAAATGGCCACGTTCAATTATTTTTGCCAGCGAGCGCAACATATCGGCTTCAAATTTGAAGTCCATGGTGCGGTAGGGATTTTTCCAATTACCCAAAACACCCAAGCGTTGAAAATCTTTTGATTGCCCGTTGATTTGTTCGTTGGCGTATTCGCGGCATTTCTGGCGGAAAGTTGCCGCATCCATTTTGTCGCCAACCTTGCCGAATTTTTTCTCGACAGCCAATTCAATCGGCAGGCCGTGGCAATCCCAGCCCGGTACATAAGGCGCATCAAAACCGGAAAGCAGTTTTGATTTTACGACGATGTCTTTCAGGGTTTTGTTGACCGCATGACCGATATGGATCGAGCCATTCGCGTAGGGCGGACCGTCGTGCAACACGAATTTCTTTTCACGCGCGCCGGTTTTTTCACGAATGGCTTCATACCAATTCATGTCTTGCCAGCGCTTGAGCATATCGGGCTCGCGCTTGGGCAAATCACCGCGCATCGGGAATGCAGTATCGGGCAGAGAAATTGTATGTTTGTAATCTTTTTTCACGTCACTCACGCGCTAACTCCAAGGTCTTTCTTGTCATTTTTGTCATGCTGTAAAATTTTTCTTGCCTGCTGTGAATCCAAATCCATCTGTTTGATTAATGCTGGCAAGTCATCAAACTTTTCTTCGTCACGTAATTTGGCGACGAACTCAACGGTGATACGTTTGCCGTAAAGATCACCGTTGAAGTCAAACAGATGCGCTTCGAGCAATGGCTCGATACCGAACACCGTTGGCCGCGTACCTAAACTGGAAACGCTGGCCATTTTTTCTGGACCAACGCCATGCACCCAGGTCGCGTAAATACCGTGCAATGCGGTTCGTTTTCCGGCTAAGCGAATATTCGCGGTTGGGTAGCCCAGTTTGCGACCAAGCTGCCTGCCATAAACCACTTTTCCGGCAATGGCATAACGATGACCAAGCGCTTTTTCTGCGCCCTCCATATCGCCGCTCGATAATTGCAAACGCAAACGCGTGCTGGAAACACGTTCGCCTTCATGCAGTACCGGGATAATTTCATGAGCGGTAAAACCGTATTGCTCGCCCAGTGTTTGCAGCATGCCGATATCGCCACGACGGCCTTTGCCGAAACGAAATTCCGGGCCAACCCAAACTTCCTTTGCATTTAATTTGCGAACAAGCACTTGCTCGACAAAATCTTCTGCACTCATTGAACTGAGTTGCGCATTAAAACGAAGCAAGCCAACAACATCGCAGCCTAATGCAGCCAAACCTTCAAACTTGGCGCGCGGCAGTAACAAACGCGGCGGAGGTAAGTCTTTCGAAAAAAATTCGCGCGGCAGTGGCTCAAAACTCAAGGCAACTAAAGATAAATTCGCAGCGCGCGCACGCACACGAGTGTGTTCGATTAGAGCCTGATGCCCGCGATGCAGGCCATCAAAGGCTCCAATACAAATCACACTTCCCTGCGGGTCACCCACAGGGGCACCCGAAACGTCGCGAAACAAAGTCGTCATGGACTAATTATAGCCTTGCCAAGAGCTATACGCCCTTCAAGTCCGACAATCGAAATCCAGTCGCAAATAAAACCATACAAAACGACAAGCCACCTGCTGAAATGACGGCGGTCAGAGTCCATATGCGGCCCCAAACACCCAGCGGCGACCATTCGCCGACATAATATAAACACGCCAAAAGCACCAAGGTCATGGCGACACAACTAAGGCCGAGCCTGAGCCAATGTCTGCCCCAGCCAGGCTGCGATTGATAAGTACCTAGACGTTTAAAGGCTCGCCAAAGCAGCCACAAATTCAGATAACTGGACATTGCACTCGCCAGACCCAAAGCCGCGTGCAGCCCTGGGATTTTCGACAATTCCAAAAGCCAATCACCCTTCATTTGATCCGGTTTCAGCAGGTAAAACATTAGTCCGACCAGCAGCAAATTGAATACCATGTTCATTACCATAGCCACGAGCCCAGCCTTGACTGGCGTGATGGTGTCCTGTCTTGCATAAAAAGCCGGCAATACGACTTTCACGAGCACATAGGCAGGCAAACCCAAACTGAGTGTGGACAAGGAGAATGCTGCCATCTGTGCATCGTGAGCGGTGAAATTTCCATGTTGATAAAGCGTAATCAGTAATGGTTTCGACAGCAGCAAAAGCCCAAGCATGGCAGGCACCGAAAGCAGCAAAGCAGTGCGTAAACCCCAGTCCAGCGCCTTGTTGAACCCGGCAGTATCGGTAGCCACATGATGCCGGGACAATGACGGCAAAATAACTGTGCCCAGCGCGACGCCAAACATGCCCAACGGAAATTCCAGCAGGCGATCGCTTTGTGATAACCAGGTTTGCGAGCCCGTAATCAAGAAGGAAGCAATCAGGGTATCGAGCAACAAATTGACCTGCATGATCGAAGAACCGAACAAGGTCGGTATCATTAATTTCATGGTTTTCTGGACTTCTGGCGAACCCCAGCCCCAGCGAGGCCAAGCCAGCAACTTAAGTTTGGCCAGAGTCGGTAATTGCACCAGCAATTGCAGCAAGCCGGAAATCAGAATAGCCCAGGCCAGCGCGGTAATCGGCACCTGAAAATGCGGTGCCCAATACAATGCCGCCAAAATCATGCAGACATTCATGATGACCGGCGTAATAGCGGGAATCGCAAAACGATGAAAGGTATTCAATACGCCACCAGCCATGGCCGTCAGCGAAATAAACAGCAGAAACGGGAAGGTGATTCTTAACAAATCGCTGGTCAGCTGAAATTTGGCAGGTTCGTCGTGCGCACCCATCGCAAACAGACTAGTCACCTGCGGCGAAAAAAAGACGCCGATGGCAGTGACAATCAATAAAATCGCCCCCAAAGTCCCCGAAACGCGCGCAATCATTAATCTAAGCTCGTCGTGGCTGACGGTTTCCTTGGCTTCAGTCAATACCGGCACAAAAGCCGTGGAAAACGAGCCTTCGGCAAACAATCGCCGCAAAAAGTTGGGAATCCGGAACGCTACCCAGAAGGCGTCCGTAGCCGCACTTGCGCCAAACGTGGTGTTGACCACCACTTCGCGCAATAAGCCCAAGAGCCGGGAAACAAAGGTGCCGCCGGTAAAAGAGACCAGAGAACGCAACATACTGGGACGACTCATGCCGCTACTACTCCGCGTAAGGGGAAAAAACCCCAAGGTAATTGACTCAAGTCCATGAATCCGCCATAATTTGTGGTCTTTCTACCCCTATTTTACGTTCAGGAGCCCGCTGTGGCCAATATTAAATCCGCCAAAAAGCGCGCCAAGCAAGCTGTAGTTCGTAACGCGCGCAACACCAGTCACCGTTCAATGTTGCGTACTGCCGTTAAGCGCATCCTCAAAGCCATCGAAGGTAATGACGTTGTTGCCGCTGAAGCCGCCTACAAAGTTGCCGTGCCAATTCTTGATCGCTATTCAGCTCGTGGTTTGATCCACAAGAATAAAGCCGCTCGCCACAAGAGTCGCATTAACACCCGCATCAAGGCAATGAAAGCGGCTTAATTGCCCGCTACATTGATTGAACAAAGCCGCAGCGATGCGGCTTTTTCATTTCTGGCGCAAAATAAGCCCAGAGTACATTCATGTTTTTCGAGTTTGCCGTGAATACCCAAGCCCTTATCCACACCGCTTTCTATAAATTTGTCCGCATTGATGATGTCGATGCGTCCGTCATTATTTTGCGCGAATTAACTCAGGATTTAAAAGGCAGCATTCTAGTAGCCAATGAAGGCATCAATGGCATGCTGGCTGCTTCAGAAGAAGCGATTAGTCGTTTTGAATACGCACTGCAAAATGATCCGCGCTTCGCGGGTGCTTTTGAAGATATCGTATTCAAACGCAGTCCTTGCAAAACGACACCGTTCGGAAAAATGAAGGTTCATAAAAAAACCGAAATCGTGCCGCTCGGCATTTCCGATGTCGATGCCACAAAAACCGGCACCAATTTAAGTCCGCAAGCATGGCGTGAGTTGATCGCACAGGAAGATGTTGTGCTGCTGGATAACCGCAATAGTTTTGAATTCCGCCTGGGTCGCTTCAACAATGCCATTGATCCGGGCGTCGGTAATTTTCGCGACTTTCCGGAATACGTGAAAGCCAATGTCGATCAGTGGAAGGCCGATGGCAAGCGCGTTGCAATGTATTGCACCGGCGGCATTCGCTGCGAAAAAACCAGTGCATGGATGCTGGAGATGGATATTCCGGTCTTTCAACTGGAAGGCGGCATCCTGAATTATTTCAAGGAAATGCCGGATGCCGAAAAAGACTGGCAAGGCGAATGTTTTGTTTTCGATAACCGTATTGCACTCGACACACATCTCCAAGAAACCGGCACCACGCTGGAAGATGTTTACAACGGCGAGCCAGACGGCGAATGGCGTTTGAACCGCGCCAAAAAACTCGCCGCTGCAAACGACTAATGCTACCCACACGCGACGGTGTTGGCCCTAGCGTAATTACATTGCCGGTTGGCGACTGGTTATTGGTGATTGATTTTTTGATGGAGCGCTTCAGCGCCATTCCACACGATGAATGGCTGGCGCGCATGCAAAACAATCTAGTCATGGATGAAAACGGACAGTCCGTACCTCCAGAGAGGCCCTATCAATCGCATCTGAAAATTTATTATTATCGCGCACTTGAAAACGAAACCCCGATTCCGTTCGAAGAGAAAATAATATTTCAGGACGAACACATTATCGTCGCCGACAAGCCACACTTCCTGCCTGTTATCCCGGCCGGTATTTATTTACAGGAAACTTTACTGGTTCGCCTGAAACGAAAAACCGGCATTGAGACTTTGGTACCGATGCATCGCATTGATCGTGAAACTGCCGGGCTCGTAGTTTTTGTGGCCAAGCCAGAAACCCGTGGTGCTTATCAATCGTTATTCCTGAGCAAGCAAGTGGAAAAATGCTATCAGGCCATTGCACCGTATCGAAATGATTTGGCATTTCCAATGAGTTATAAAAGCCGTTTGCAGGAAAGTGAAAACTTTATGCAGATGGAAGCCATTGAAGGCGAAGCTAACTCCGAAACACTGATTGAAATGTTAGAGCACCGGGATGGCTTGGCGAATTACCAATTAAAACCGATCACCGGAAAAAAACATCAATTGCGTGCGCATATGGCGGCACTGGGCATTCCGATTTTGAATGATCTTATCTATCCCGTGCATCGTGGCGCCGACCAGGATGATTACGAGAGGCCGCTACAATTATTGGCACAGCACATTGCATTTGTTGACCCGATAACGGGGCAAGAGCGTGCGTTTGAATCGAAGCTGCAACTTCGAGGACTTTCGTAGGAGGCCGCTTGCGGGTGACGTTGTCGGGCCGTCGGGCCTAGAAGGCCCTCCTACGTATTTCGTGGGAGCGCCCGTCAGGCGCGAATTACCTGCTGCGATCTTTCAGGTCACCGGAAACCAAAAAAAAGTATTCATGGTTGGCGTAGATTTATCGCTACCAATTACTGGTTTGCCGAAGAGCGTTTAGGCGTGAAAAATCCGGCGAAGTTTTACGCGCCTGACGGGCGCTCCCACGAGATGCCGCTTTTTTTGGTCATCCCCGTGTTCCTGCAAGTTCGACCAAAGGTGGGCGATGCCCACCCTACGCAGTGCCGCAAAACAGACGCATATAATTATTTAATCACCACCACAACCGCCGCCGCATCCTCCATCGCTGCCACCATCACCACCGTCACCACCGCCGGAATCAGAATCGCCAAAACCATCGGTGCCGCCATCAATACTGGAGTCGGAAAAATCACCGCCACAATGTACCGCTCCGCCACCGCTTCCAGTGCTGTCTGACAAATGCGCTCTTTTACAGTCCGCCGAATAAACAAAACCATTCTTGATGCCCAGCTTTTTATCGATGGCAAATAAAAGCGGCAACCGCGTTGCAGCCTTAGGATCAATATTTTCGTCTTTGCAGCAATACCACCACACGCGTCGCAAGCCTTCGTTGTCAGTCTTAGATGGACTTAATACTACTGCAGGTGTGTGGTGCATAAAACGCCCGAATGCCTTGCTGCAAAATTGTTCGTAACTCCGCGTATAAAGAATAAATTCGTGCCATAGATCATCGGTGACTTGCGAGGGCATTGAAACGTACTTCTTGCCACTTTTTAAATGAGCTAGAAAAAATTGCCTCAAAGCACGGGCGACCAATTGGAACTCTTTTGCTCCGAACTCCGGATGTTTTTCTTTGAGCTTACCGTACAAGCCTCTAGGGAAATTGTAGTTTTTAATAAACTCGATTTGTTTCAATTGACACCAAATTCGATAAAAAACAATTGACGGAATTATGGATATCATAATGGCGGGAATTAAATATTCGCTCATTGTAAACACTCGAATGTCATAGACGGCAGAGGCGCGTCTTACGTGTCGGATTGTATTTCAAAAGATGGCCAATAGTGCATTGCAGATTCGTAGGCTGGAACCGCCCGCTCTTGGCGATTCCACCATGCATTGCGACGGCGGTGAGTTCGGTGGATACCACCAAAAAACGGTGGGATCCACCCTACGATATTTTTATTGCGGCTTCATCGCTTCGCGTGCGGCTAAATCTTCGGCGGCTTCAAGCGCAGCGTGTTTTTCATCGTCGAAGAATTGCTGAATTTTCAGCATGATTGGCCAAGTACCATCGCGACCAATCGCGGACACGACAAACCAGGGTTCTTTCCAGTCGAGTGCCTTCACGATTGCAGCTGCGCGTTCTGCACGTTCTTCATCATCGAGCAAATCGCCCTTGTTCAATACAAGCCAGCGCGGTTTTTCAAGCATGCCTGGGTCGTATTTTCTTAATTCATTTTCAATTGCACGAACCTGTTCGGCCGGTTCGATGGCTTCGTCAAACGGCGCCATATCCACCAAATGCAATAACACACGGGTGCGTTGTACATGGCGCAGGAACAAGCTGCCGAGTCCTGCACCATCAGCAGCGCCTTCAATCAAACCGGGAATATCGGCAATCACGAAGCTACGGTAAGCCTCGACACTAACCACACCGAGATTGGGATACAAAGTGGTGAACGGATAATCCGCCACTTTAGGTGTCGCTGACGACACTGCACGAATGAAGGTCGATTTACCGGCATTGGGAAAACCTAAAAGACCAACATCAGCCAGCAATTTCATTTCAAGACGAATATCACGCTCTTCGCCCGGCAGGCCATTACCCGCACGGCGCGGCGCGCGTGTCATCGAGCTTTTATAGTGCACGTTACCTTTGCCGCCTTCGCCGCCCGTCGCGACCAACATGCGAGCACCGTGTTCGGTCAGGTCACCAATGACTTCGTCGGTAGCGACGTTGGTAACTGAAGTTCCGACCGGCACTTTAATGGTGATGTCATCACCGGCCTTGCCGAATTTTTGTTGGCCCATACCGCCCTGGCCATGCTGGGCACGGAATTGGCGGTCGTGACGAAAATCAATCAGCGTGCTGAGATTTTCATCGGCTTCCAGCCAGATGCTACCGCCATTACCACCATCGCCGCCATCGGGGCCACCCAGCGGAATAAATTTTTCACGACGAAAACTGATGCAACCGTTGCCACCGGTGCCGGCAAATACTGTGATGATGGCTTCGTCGACGAATTTCATAATTTATTGGGGTCTTGGGGCTTGGGACTGGGGGCTTGAAAATAGTCGCAAAAAATAATTTTCGACAAACCATCAAGTAAAAATGCAGCTTGAGACGAAATGAGATAAATCTGGGATTCGAGGACTCTAATAGCCCCCAATCTCCAGCCCCCAGCCCCAGGCTTTAAGAACAAAAAACCCCGCGCAGGCGGGGCTTTCGCGCTGCGTTACCAGTAGAAATTACTCTGCTGGAATAACGCTAACAGTACGACGTTTGTTAGGACCTTTAACTGCGAAGTTCACCGTGCCGTCTTTAAGAGCGAACAAGGTGTGGTCGCGGCCCATGCCGACGTTTGCACCGCGATGAAACTCGGTACCACGTTGACGAACAATGATATTGCCGGCGTCAATTGCTTGACCGCCGAACATTTTCACGCCGAGGTATTTTGGATTGGAATCGCGGCCGTTGCGTGAC
>JAYSXB010000195.1:0-9607 GCA_043717775.1 Arenimonas sp. | reverse complement strand
AGCCCTGCGAGTCGTAGGCCGCGAGTATGTCAGAAGTTTTGCCGACCAATCGAACTTTGGCCTCTATGTCGAACTCGAATTGAACGGCTTGGGCAGCTTTGGTCGCAATACGGAAGCCCTTCTGGATAATGCTATTCTAGGTTATTCCCAATAAAATCAATCATGAATTATTTGTTTGTGGCCAGTTCACCTGTGCATAAACGCTGACGGAGTTTGAAACACATGAAACATAAGTTTTCCGGTTTGTTATTAGCCCTTTCACTGGGTTTAACGAGCAACGCCCTTCTGGCCCAGGATCAAGCGGTCGCCAGCGTTGATGGCATCGCTGCCATTGTCGATGAAGACGTTATTTTGAATAGCGAAGTGCAGCGTGCCGTTGATAACGTCAAGACACAATACGCAAAACAACCGGGGCAATTGCCACCCGAAGATATTCTTCGCAAACAAGTGCTTGAGCGCCTGATCTTATTGCGCTTGCAGGTTGAACGCGCAAACGGCAGTGGCGTTCGTGTATCGGACAATGAAGTCAGCCAAGCGGTACAAAAAATTGCCGATCAAAATAAAATAACGCTCGACCAACTTCGTACACAAATTGGTAGCGAAGGTCTGAGCTACGAAGAATTTCGCAATAATTTGAAAGACGAGATTACCGTTCAACGCATGCGTCAAGGCTATGTCCAAAGCCGGGTACAAGTGTCTGAAACCGAAGTTGACCAATTATTATCGGTCCGCGAAGTCGGTGGTCCGGAAGTCCGGCTTGCCAATATTCTGGTTGCCCTGCCCGATGGCGCAACACCTGAACAATTAGCTAAAGCACAAGAAAAAATTGTCCGCATTAAAGCTCTGCTTGATAAAGGCGAAATGGATTTCAGTTCTGCTGCCATTCGTTATTCCGATTCACAAAATGCCCTGGAAGGTGGCGAAATTGGCTGGCGTACTGTCGATTCGATTCCACCGGCTTTCGTGAATATGATTCGCGAAATGAAAGCAGGCGATGTCACCAACCCGGTGCGTGGCCCAAGCGGCTTTCAGTTAATCAAGTTAATTGAAACCCGTGCGCAAGAAAAACAAATGGCGACGCAATATCGTTCCCTGGGCATGATGATTGCTACCAAGCCCGGTGAAAATGCTGAAGCAGCCCGTCAAAAAGCCGAAGACTTGCGAGCCCGCATTGTTGCTGGCGAAGATTTTGCCAAACTGGCACGCGAAAACTCGACCGAAGAAATGAACGCCAGCAAAGGTGGCGACATGGGCTGGTTTGAATTAGCCCAATGGGGCCAAGGTATTGCGAGCAAATTAGAAGCCCTGAAAGACGGTGAAATTTCCGATGTATTCAAGAGTGATGTGGGCTGGCATTTTGTCAAACGCCTGGGCACTCGCAACCAGGATATGACGGATGAAAATCGCCGTAATCAAGCGCGTCAGATGATTGCACAGCGTAAATCCGAAGAAGAATACGAGCGCTTCCTCCGTCAATTGCGTAACGATGCTTACATCGAGTCACGCATCGGCGGCAGTTAATCACACCATGAATACTCGCCTGGCGCTCGTTGCAGGCGAACCGGCTGGCATCGGCCCGGAATGCTGCGTTCGCATCGCGCAATTGCAGCATTCGGCAAATCTAATTGCCATCGCCGACCCCAATACACTTTATCAAGCAGCGGAAGCCCTAAGGCTTCCGCTGCGTTTAGTCAAAGCAGACCAAAAAGCCAAGCCCGGCGAATTAGCCATTCTGCCTATGCCGCAAAAAACGGCAACGATTTTTGGCGAAGCTGATCCAGACAATGCCGGGTTTGTGATTGCAAGTTTATTGCAGGCGGCACAAGGCTGTATTGACGGCCAATTCCATGGCATGGTCACCGGCCCGGTGAATAAAGCGGTAATAAATGCCGGCGGCATTGCCTACACGGGCACCACCGAATTACTCGCCGAGCATGCACATTGCGATGTCGTAATGATGCTGGCCAATCCGCAAATGCGAGTGGCTTTGGCGACTACCCATTTAGCTTTGCGTGATGTGCCCAATGCGATCACGCTACAAAGTTTGAAGAAAACCTTAGGCATTCTGAATCTTGCTTTGCAAAAACAATTTGCCATAAAAAATCCGCGCATCGTCGTATTGGGCCTGAATCCACACGCCGGTGAAAACGGAATTCTGGGTCATGAAGAAATCGAAATTATTGAACCCTGTTTGCAGCAACTTCGCGAACTTGGCATGGACTTAATCGGACCGCTTCCGGCGGACACCGCTTTTCTTCCGCAAAAACTGGCGCACTTCGATGCCGTGTTGGCGATGTATCACGACCAGGGTCTGCCCGTGCTTAAACATGCGGGCTTCGAGCAGGCCGTGAACATTACGCTTGGCCTGCCCTACCCGCGCGTCGCGGTTGATCACGGCACCGCATTGGACTTGGCAGGCAAAGGCATCGCCGATGCCAGCAGCCTATTGGCCGCCGTGACACAATGCACAATGCTGGCCAATTCACGGAACGCGAAATAAAGGCAAACTGAAAATGTTTAAAGATCCACCTAAAAAAAATCTCGGCCAGCATTTCCTTACCGACCAGGACATCATCAGCAAAATTGTGCTCGCGGTAAAACCGGCTGCTGATGATTTTCTGGTGGAAATTGGTCCCGGCCAGGGTGCAATCACATTTCCGCTCTTGAAAAAACATGGCTCTTTGACGGTCATTGAATTTGATCGCGATTTAATTACGCCCTTGATGGAATCGGCCGAAGGCATGGGCGATCTGACCATCATTCACAAAGACGTATTGAAAGTGGATTTCACAAAATTGGCTGCCGACCGCCCTGCCATTCGTCTGGTCGGTAATTTGCCCTACAACATATCGACACCGATTTTATTTCATGTGCTTGAACATGCACCGGTCGTGCGCGACATGCATTTTATGCTGCAAAAAGAAGTGATTGATCGCATGGCGGCAGAGCCGGGCAGCAAAGTCTATGGCCGCCTAACGGTGATGCTGCAAGCCCGCTGTGAAGTGACGCCGCTATTCATGGTGCCGCCACATGCGTTCCGTCCACCGCCGAAAGTCGATTCTGCCGTCGTGCGTTTAGTGCCATTGGCAGCCGACAAAATCCATATTAAGGATACTGTTTTATTTGAAAATTTAGTGCGCGACGCCTTCGGGCAACGCCGTAAAACCATCCGCAATGCCATGCAGGCATTGGCGACCAGTCAAGATATTGAAGCCGTGGGTCTGCGGCCTGACGCACGCGCCGAACAGTTACCGGTTAGCGATTTTATTAAATTGGCTAACTTTTTGGCTTCTAAACCGCCCGCGACCACGTAAACTATCGAAATGAGTGCAAAACACCAAATCGCTATCACCGTAAAAACCCGTTTTCTGGATGAACAATCCGAACCTGATCGTGCGCGTTTTGTATTCGCCTACACCATTCGCATCGAAAATCAGGGTCAGATACCGGCACAATTAATGAGCCGTCATTGGGTCATTACCGACGAGCTGGGCAAAGTGCAGGAAGTCCATGGCGAAGGCGTTGTCGGCGAGCAACCGCATCTGCACCCGGGTGAATCGTTTGAATACACCTCAGGAGCCGTGCTCGAAACAGCAGTAGGCACCATGCGCGGCAGCTATCAAATGCAGGCCGATGATGGTTTGCAATTTGATGCCGCCATCGCACCGTTCACCCTTTGTGTGCCCAGGACTCTGCATTAATGGCCACCTACGCCATCGGCGACGTACAGGGCTGCTATGACGCATTGCAGCGTCTTTTGGAGCGGATTAAATTTGACCCCGTCAAAGATCGGCTCTGGTTTTGTGGCGACCTGGTCAATCGTGGCGGTCAATCGCTGGAAACCCTGCGACTGATTCATTCGCTGAAAATCCACAGCACGATTGTGCTCGGCAATCATGATTTGTCCCTGCTATCGATTGCGCAACGACGCGAAGAAGATCAACGCAAGGTCAACCAGGATTTGCAACGGGTTTTATTTGCCGATGACAAAGACATCTTGATTGACTGGTTAAGAATGCAAAAACTTTTGCATGTTGATCGCTCGCTTGGTTTTGCGATGGTACATGCCGGCATCGCCCCCAAATGGACCTTGAAAATCGCCGAAGCCAGAGCACACGAAGTGGAATCCCGTCTGCATAGCGACGGTTACCGTAAAATTTTCAAAAATATGTACGGTGATAAACCGGTCTGGTCACCAAAATTAACCGGCCCCGACCGTGATCGCGCCATCATCAACGTGTTTACCCGCCTGCGATATTGCACACCGTCCGGCCGAATCGTGTTTGAAGATAAAGGCCGACCCGGCACCCAAAAACCCGGTAGCTACCCCTGGTTTGAAGTCCCCGGCCATGCGGCCCGCGAATTGCCCTTGATATTCGGACACTGGTCAACCCTAGGATTATTTATGGGTCTTGGTGTTTACGGTATCGACACCGGCGCCGTCTGGGGCGGCCGATTGACCGCGCTCGAATTAGGGCCTGAACTTCGCCTGCATCAAGTCACCGGTCGCGTGCAGGAAATTCAAGCAGCACGCACCTAAACCCGAAGGGGCGCTTGCTTGCTGCGCCAAAACCCATACCTGATTTTTCGTAGGTTGGGCACCGCCCACCGTTGGTGATCACGGAGAAAAATCGATCACGGAATATTTAATAAAACCTCTTACAAAGGCGATTAGAAATATATTCTTACCGCGGCTTTCGATTCTTCGTTTAAATAATGGGTGGGCAATGCCCACCCTGCGAGCTCAACAGCTGTCGCAGGTTTTTCGCGCCTGAAGGCGCTCCTACGGTTTCTATTTTTTATAAACACAATCGCAAATTAACCCGGGTCAGATGGAGCCATGACCCGGGCTACGATAGTAATCAACAAACTCAAATGCGAAGACATTTTTTTCGTCGGCGGGGTGTCTTTCAATTGGGGTGACTTGCCATTTTTTTAAATCAAATAAGGGGAAAAATGCATCGGCATTTTCAACTACGGTATCGACGTGGGTTAAATAAAGATGGGTCGCAAATGGCAATGCCAAACGATAAATTTCACCGCCACCTATAATACAAATCTCGGCTTCGTTCTTGCACAGTGAAATAACATCTTCAAGCGAACTGGCGGCTTGCATCCCTTCAAAAGGAACTTGGCCCGATCGCGTCAATACAATATTGCGTCGTTTTGGTAATGCCCGCCCAAGTGACTCGGCGGTTTTACGCCCCATAACAATAGTTTTATTCAAGGTCAGGGCTTTAAAGCGTTGTAAATCTGCTGATAAATGCCAGGGCAAGGCGTTGCCTTTGCCGATGGCAAATTCGTTGTCCAGTGCGGCCACCAATGAAATTTTCTGCATACTGCTAAACGGCCACCGGCGCTTTAATGGCAGGCAAAGGATCGTAATGATCAATACGAATGTCGTCAAAAGTAAAGGCGAATAAATCTTTTACTTCGGGATTCAAATGCAGGCTTGGCAATGCTCGCGGCGTACGCAAAAGTTGTTGATTGACCTGATCAAAATGATTGGAATAAATATGGGCATCGCCCAGGGTATGGACAAAATCGCCAACGCCCAGACCGCAAACTTGCGCGATCATATGTGTCAGCAAGGCATAGCTGGCAATATTAAACGGCACGCCCAGAAACAAATCTGCCGAGCGTTGATACAACTGGCAACTGAGTTTTCCGTTGGCGACATAAAACTGGAAAATGGCATGGCAGGGCATCAGGGCCATTTTTGACAAGTCCGCCACGTTCCAGGCGTTGACGATCAAACGACGTGAATCGGGGTTACGTTTTATTTCATCCACCAACCACTGAATCTGGTCGATAGTGCTTCCGTCCGGGCATTGCCAGGAACGCCATTGCTTGCCATACACGGGACCCAACTCACCCTTGGCGTCGGCCCACTCGTCCCAGATGCTGACTTTGTTTTCTTTTAGATAGGCGATATTGGTGTCGCCCTTCAAAAACCATAGCAACTCATGAATGATCGAGCGCAGGTGCAATTTTTTTGTAGTCACTAGTGGAAAACCGGCATTCAAATCAAATCGCATTTGGGCACCAAATACAGAGCGGGTTCCAGTACCGGTGCGGTCGGATTTTTCCGCTCCGTTTTTCATTACATGCCTGAGCACATCAAGATAAACCTGCATTATTTTTTTCCTCGATGTCCTTGGCCTTGGCCGACAGTGGCATCGGCTGCAAGACCGGCGATGTTCTGGACATAAACAGGAAAACCAGACCGAGCGCAATTAATGGAACACTTAAAATTTGCCCCATAGTGAGCCAATCACCGGCGTAATAACCGAGTTGCTCATCGGGCTCGCGGACAAATTCCACGATAAAACGAAAAATACCGTACAGCAAAGCAAACCAACCTGACGCGGCATAGCGCGCGCGCGGTTTACGGGTAAACCACAATAAAAAGCCCAACATCAATACGCCCTCCAACACCATTTGATAAAGCTGGGTTGGATGTCGGGCAAATTGATTTAATTCTCCGCTGGCATACAAGCTTTGCAGTTGTGGCGGTGTCAAATTGTTATACGCACTCGACAGGCTTTGCGGAAAAATCACCCCCCAATCGCCACCGGTAAATTTGCCCCATAACTCACCATTGATGAAGTTCCCAAGGCGACCCAATCCAAGCCCGGGCGGCACTAGTGGTGCAACAAAATCGATGGTGTCAAATACATGCAGCTTGTGTTTACGTGACCACCAGGCCACAGCAATCATCACGCCAATCAAGCCACCATGAAAACTCAT
Source organism: Arenimonas sp. (assembly GCA_043717775.1). Classification (GTDB taxonomy): domain Bacteria; phylum Pseudomonadota; class Gammaproteobacteria; order Xanthomonadales; family Xanthomonadaceae; genus Arenimonas. The sequence continues at coordinate 2,857 of JAYSXB010000195.1, read as the reverse complement.
GCCACCTTCGTTAATGCGAAAAAGCATAGTCGGGTCGGCCAAGAATTGTGAAAAATTATAAAACAGGATGTAACCGATCCGGCCACCCAGTACCACACCGACCATCGCATAAAAAAGCAGGTCGCTTAAACCCTCTTCATTAACACCTGGCAATCGCCCGGCACGTACACGTCGCATGCCAAGAAAATAGGCGATAGCAAAACCGGCCAAATACATAATGCCGTACCAATGAATGCCGTGCGGCCAAAATGGCAAGTGCAACGCGATTGGATCAAGACTATGCAAATACATCAGGCGGCACCTACGTTATGAGTGCGTATTCTGCCCGATTTAGCCGCCTAGCCCAAGCCTTAAGCCTGGCTAAGTGTTGTGGCCGATAGATACTTGGCCTCGAAGTCCGCCAAGGCAATAGGTCGGCTGAAAAGATAGCCCTGCACCTCGTCACAGCCAGCCTGCCGCAACAATTCATATTGCGCCTGGGTTTCTACCCCTTCGGCGATCACGCGCAAATTCAGCGACTGCGCCAATGCAATTAAATGCTGCACGATATTGGCCATACGAATATCATCGCAGGCACTTGAAACATAGCTACGATCGAGCTTGACCATTTGCAGCGGCAATTGCGCCAGATGCGTGACCGATGCATAGCCGGTGCCGAAATCATCCAAGGCTAAGGCCAAACCACTTTCGGAAAACTTCATCAATATCGGCAATAAATTTTCTTTATCGTGCAATAAAGTATTTTCGGTAATTTCGCCCTGAAGCGCATCAAAAGTTAAGCCCGCTTCATCAAGCATAATCTGCAGGCCGTAAGCAAAACCGGGATAGGTCAATTGCTCGGGTGAAAAATTAAAACTGAGTCGAAATTTTTCATGGCCGGGCAATTGTCGCCACGCAGCCAAAGACTCGAATGCCTGTCGAATCAACTTGGGTTGTATCGCCAGTAGCGCGCCGGATTCTTCAGCGACATCAATAAACGCAGCAGGTGCAAGCAAGCCTTTTTCTGGATGTTGCCAGCGTAATAATGCCTCAGCCCCGAGCAAGGCTTGGCTGTGGGCATCGAGTATTGGCTGGTAAAAAAATAAAAATTCGTTTTCTTGCATACCCCGTCGAATATCCTGTTCGATCGCCATGTGTTGTTTCGCGGCTTCGTCCATTCCGGGGGTAAATAATTCCTGTCCGCCGCGTCCGGTTTGAATCGCCGCACTCAGTGCAATGGTCGCATCGCGTAAACATTCGTAAGCATCGTTATAAGGCCGGGTATCGGCAACAATGCCCACACTGGCGGTCAATACAATCTCGCGTTGCCCGAGAAAAATGGGCTGTGCAATCGCGCTTTGAATTTTTGAAGTGATTTTCATCGCTTCGAGCATCGGTGTATTCGACACAACCACTACGGCAAACTCGTCATTACCCAAGCGACCAATGCGATCCATTCCTACCAATGAAGCTAAACGATCGACAATGGTGACCAACACCGCATCAGCGTCCTCGTCACCAATGGCCTGCAATACATTGCCAAAACGGTCAATATCAATCACCAATAATGCTGCACTTTCTCCGGCCCGTATTAATTGATTCAAACGATCAAGTAATAAGCCGCGATTGGCGACGCCGGTAAGATGGTCGAAAAATAAGGCGCGATTGCGCTCTTGTTCCATTTGATGCAAATGACGGTGTTCCAATGACTGCGAAGCGAGTGCGGCTATAGCGCAACAAAACACCCGCTCCTCGTCGGTCCAATGCCGGACCGAACCAATATGCTCGTTGCACAACACACCCACCATTTTTCCAAATATGCTCACAGGCACATCGAGCATGGCGCCGATATTATTTTCGGCCAAATAATTATCTTTAAATTCGGAGGTTCGTGGATCATTGGCCGCATCGTGTGCAGCGAGTGTTAGCAAATTATTCAAGGCTTCAAAATAGCGCGGTGTTTTTTCGCGCTGCAAGACGAATGGCAAGTTCAATTGCATTTTTCCGTCTTGTAATAACGCAGCACAGCGCAATTCGGAGCCATCGGCATCGAACAACCAAAGCCCAATGCGGGGGCAAGAAAGCGCCTGCGAACTAGACGCTAAAATCCGTTCCAAACTTGCTTCGTCACTCACAAATTGATGTCGCGAAATATCCAATAGCGCGTCACGCAAACGCAACCAGGTTTCGCCGGAGAGAAAAGCGTCGCCGTTGGGTTGGGCTGAGGTGTCAGTTGTCATAACGGGCCCTGTTCATGCAGCACAATTTAGCATGATATTCAGAGCTTGAAACTCACCAAATCACAGATTTAAGCTGTGCAGACACCTTGCATACATATCGCAGGGGGCGTACTAATTTTTATCGGGATGGGCTCTCGGACCCTACTCTGACAGGTCGCCCGCAAGCGGCCTCCTACCCGAGATTGCATTGGCAAATTAAATACTTGGGTTCCCGCAATATTTAATATGCGCGCAGCCTTACCCAATCACATATTCCTGCGCGATTTCTTTCGGGACCAGATGTTCAAGGCTTCAACACCGCCCGAGAATGCCATTGCGAAGTAAAGCAACTTTCTGTCGATGTGAATTTCAAAGCCTTCGGCTATCAAGGCTACACCAACCAGAATAATAAAAGCGAGCGCCAGCATTTTGACTGTTGGGTGGCGGTCAATAAAATCACCGATCGGGTTCGCGGCAAAAATCATCACAGCCACGGCAATCATGATGGCCGCCACCATAATCCAGCGGTTATCCACCATGCCAACTGCCGTAATCACCGAATCAAGCGAGAACACAATATCGATGATGGCTATCTGTGCAATCACATAGCCAAATACGGCTGAAGGTTTGGTATCAATATCTTCATCTTCACCACGGCC
>JAYSXB010000194.1:0-3757 GCA_043717775.1 Arenimonas sp. | reverse complement strand
CCTGGCTAATCGCCCGTTTGGCATCGAGCTCGGCGGCTATATCGGCACCGCCAATAAGATGCGGAGATTTACCGAAAGCTTTCAGTGGTTCAAGCAATGTCCGCAACGGCTCCTGGCCGGCACAAATCACCACATTATCCACTGGCAATGTTTGTTCGACGCCATTGATTTGAATGCGCAGGCCGGTGTCATCAACACCGAGATAAGTGACGCCAGCCAGCATTTTTACGCCTTTTGCCTTAAGCGTGCTGCGATGAATCCAGCCGGTGGTCTTGCCTAATTTCGCGCCGATTTTGCCTTCGGTTCTTTGCAATAACCAAACTTGACGAGCGGGTGCTTCCGGTTCGGGTTTGGCGAGTCCGCCGCGGCCACTAAAATCGGGGTTAACGCCCCATTCGTGCATCCAGCGATCCTTATGCAGAGTAGAAGACTCGCCGTCGTGCACTAAAAATTCGCCGACATCAAAACCAATGCCGCCAGCGCCAATCACCGCTACTTTTTTGCCGGGCCTTACCTTGCCGGTCAATACATCAATATAGGAGCAGACTTTGTCGTGGTCGATGCCCGGGAAATCTATTTTGCGTGGTTTGATACCGGTCGCTAATACCACTTCATCGAATTCTTTCAGTGCATCAGCCTCGACCCGCATGCCTAGTCGTTGTTCGACTTTGTGTAGCTCGAGCTGTTTGCCAAAATATCTGAGAGTTTCGTAAAACTCTTCTTTGCCGGGAATCATTTTCGCTAAATTAAATTGCCCGCCAATTTTCGGACTGGCATCAAACAAGGTCACTTGATGTCCGCGTTCGGCGGCAACCGAAGCACAAGCCAAGCCAGCGGGCCCCGCGCCTACAACGGCAATACGTTTTGGCGAGCTGGTCTTTGTGTAATTTAATTCTGTTTCGGCGCAGGCGCGCGGATTTACCAAGCAGCTCGCAATCTTGCTTTCAAAGGCATGGTCTAAGCAGGCTTGATTACACGCAATGCAAGTATTGATTTCATCGCTACGACCTTCGCGCGCCTTGATCGCCCATTGTGAATCGGCCAGTAGCGGGCGAGCCATCGACACCATATCGGCTTGACCACTGGCCAAAATATTTTCGGCAACATCGGGCATATTGATTCGATTGGTTGCAATCAGTGGCAGGCCAATATGCGGTTTCAGTTTTGCAGTGACTCCTGCGAATGCTGCGCGCGGCACTGAAGTGGCGATAGTCGGGACTCGCGATTCGTGCCAGCCAATACCGGTATTAATAATCGTGGCGCCAGCGTTTTCAATCGCTTTGGCTTGCGCAAGAATTTCGTCCCAGGCCGAACCTTCATCGACTAATTCCAACATCGACAAACGATAAATAATAATGAAATCTTTACCGACTGCTTCACGTGTACGCCGCACAATTTCGACCGCGAAGCGCATGCGGTTCTCGGCACTGCCGCCCCATTGGTCTTCACGCTTGTTAGTGCGCGGGCTTAAAAACTGATTAATTAAATAACCTTCCGAGCCCATGATTTCAACGCCGTCATAGCCAGCTTCGCGTGCCAATTTTGCGCAATTTACGAATGCATTAATTTGTCTTTCAATTCCCCAGTTGCCAAGCGTGCGAGGCTTGAAAGGATTGATCGGCGCTTGAATGCCGGAAGCGGAAACCGTGAACGGATGATAGCCATAGCGACCCGCATGCAAAATTTGCATGCAAATTTTGCCCTTGGCTTCATGCACGGCTTTAGTCACGATGCGATGCTTGTGGATTTCCCAAGACCAGCTCAGCTTGCCGCCAAAAGGTTTCAGCCAGCCAACAATGTTCGGTGAAATTCCGCCCGTTACCATCAAGCCGACGCCACCCTCGGCACGTTCGCGAAAGTAGGCAGCTAATTTTGGAAAATCTCCGCTTTTATCTTCAAGGCCGGTATGCATCGAGCCCATCAAAATACGATTGGGTAGAGTGCAGTGGCCTAGATCGAGCGGTGCGAACAAATGCGGATAAGAGGTAGAGTTCATGAGCGAGAGATTTAAATAAAGTAGCCACGATGCCTTGAAAGCAGGATTTGCTCAAGTACATATCACTTAAATCTGGCAAAATACCCATTTTCGACACAGAGCTGGAACCCGACCATGAGCAGCCACGACATTCGCTCCGCCAAACGCCCCGATCCTGACCAAAGCATGGTCGATATCGCTAATTACGTTACCGATTACCGCATTGATTCACCCGAAGCCTTCACCACCGCACGTTATATGTTGCTCGATTCACTCGGCTGTTCAATGCTCGCGATGAAGCATCCCGAATGCACCAAGCATCTGGGCCCGATTGTGCCGGGCGCCACTATGGCTGGCGGCGTACGCGTCCCGGGAACTTCATTTGAATTAGACCCGGTGCAGGCGGCCTACAATATTGGTGTGCAAGTGCGCTGGCTGGACTTCAACGACACGTGGCTGGCAGCGGAGTGGGGTCATCCTTCCGATAATCTTGGCGCCATTCTTGCCGTTGCCGACTATCAAAGCCGCAAAGCAGAACGGGAAGGCGGAAAGCCGGTCTTGATTCGTGACGTGCTTTCGGCGGCTATCAAGGCCCACGAAATTCAAGGCGCTTACGCCTTGAAGAATAGTTTTAATCGCGTCGGTCTGGACCACGTCATTCTGGTGCGCCTAGCTTCAACGGCAGTTACCACCCATATGTTGGGTGGCGGAAAGGAAGAAATCATCAACGCAGTCAGCCATAGCTGGATCGACGGTGGTGCTCTGCGTACGTATCGTCATGCGCCAAATGCGGGCCCTCGCAAGAGCTGGGCCGCCGGTGATGCCTGTCGTCGTGCCGTAACGCATGCGTTTAATGCAGTGAAAGGCTGTGTTGGCTACCCTAGTGCCGTGACTGCGAAAACCTGGGGCTTTGCCGATGTCATGTTCAAAGGTAATCAATTCCAGTTCGAGCGTCCGTTTGGTGCTTACGTGATGGAAAACGTATTGTTCAAAATCAGCTTCCCTGCCGAATTCCATGCCCAAACCGCAGTCGAGTGCGCCATGCAGTTGCATCCGCAGCTAGTTGGCAAGCTCGACCAGATTGAGCGTATCGAAATGGAAACCCAGGAAGCAGGTGTCCGTATTATTGATAAAACCGGTCCGCTGGCGAACTATGCTGATCGCGACCATTGTCTGCAGTACATGGTGGCTGTTCCGCTTATCTTTGGCCGTCTTACTGCCGATGATTACGCTGATGCAGTTGCAGCCGACCCGCGTATTGATGCTTTACGCGACAAAATGGTGGTGAAAGAAAACCCGCAGTTCACCACGGACTATTTCGATACCGAAAAGCGTTATATCGGCAATTCGATCCAGATCTTCTTCAAAGATGGCAGCAAGACCGAGAAAGTTTCAATTGATTACCCGATTGGGCACCGCGAACGCCGCGGTGAGGGCATTCCGGTATTGCTCAAAAAATTCGAAGATGCCATTGGCAGCCACTTGTCAGCTAGCCAGGTGAAACAAATTTTGGCCCTGACCCGAGACACTTCCAAGTTTGAAAGTACCCCGGTTCACCGCTTCCTAGATTTATTCGTCGTTTAGGTGAATGCTTGGCTTTTGTTGTTAATTTTGTTATCTTCACGTTAACGTACCGGATACAGGAACGTTGATTTTTAATTGTTGGCAGACACTAAACTGTTCTGTAAGCAAACTTATTTTGTCTTAACTAGTGAATTTGGAGCTAATTATGAAGAAGAAACTCCTGTGTTGCGCCATGCTCGGTGCCATGTCTATGGCTCA
>JAYSXB010000193.1:0-3760 GCA_043717775.1 Arenimonas sp. | reverse complement strand
TGCCTGCGATTATATTTTCGATTAGCTATTTGCCTATTGTATGGATGCTAATGCTGGCAGGATTGCTTACAGTAATGACAGTTCGTTTTTACTGTGCGTATTGGTTTAAAAAACGACTCGGCGGCTACACCGGCGATACCTTGGGCTGTTGCGAACAGTTTGGCGAAATCGGATTTTTACTCGCGGCGGCTGCCGTGTGTCAGCAGCTGAGCGTATGAAACATATTTTTATTCGACATCCGCCATTGGCGGGCATGCAGGGTATTTGCTACGGCGCTTTAGACGTTCAGATAGCGGACGTAGTGGTTCTTCAATATGCCGATAAGTTGAAACAAGAATTGCCATTGCGGCCTGTGATTAGTAGCCCCTTACAACGTTGTTTTGCATTAGCGCAGGCTATCGATATCAAGGCTAATCCAGACGCACGTCTTATTGAAATGAATTTTGGCGATTGGCAGGGTCGGTCTTGGGATTTCATTGATCGCCGTGCATTGGAGGCATGGGCAAAAGATGTGACCAAGTTTCGCGCACCCAATGGCGAAAATTTTATTGATGTAATAAATCGGCTGAGTGATTTTTTGCATCAGCTCGAAGTGCCGCATATTCTGGTTACGCATGCGGGCGTGATTCGGGCAGCGCATTATTTATTGGGTGCAGTTCCGATAGAGCAAGCTGCCGCGATAGAAATTCCCTATGCAGCGCCCATCATCATTCGGGCCTAGAAGGCCCTCCTACAAGATCATCGAACGTAGGGTGGATCCCGCGCTCTATGCGGTATCCACCTCGCACCATCCAAAAGCATCGAACGTTGGGTATATCCCGTGCTCTATGCGTTACCCACCAAACACCATCGCAATCTTTGGTGGAATCACCAACGGTGTGCCACCTGTTGGTGGTTCCACCCTACGGGTCGTTTAAAAACAAAGCCATCACATCATTGCTAAAACGATGGCCCAGCTCGGTCGGTATGACCTGACCATCGTGTTCTTGCAGCCAGCCCATCAATTTGGCATGCGATAGTTTTTTATCAATGGCACTGCGTTCAAGGCCGGTGCGCACTTCAAAATCCTTGATTGAAAAACCTTCGGACAAACGCAAGGCATTCAACATGTAATCAAACGGGCGGTTATCCAGTGTGATTAATTCATCACCGCCAATACGCTTTTCGGTTTTGGCATGCTGCAGATAATCACGCGGGTTTTTGAGTTTCCAGCGTCGCAAAATATCACCACTGGCACCCGATGAAATTTTTCCGTGCGCACCTGCACCGATTCCTAAATAATCACCATAGCGCCAGTAGTTCAAATTATGCGCACATTGCTTGTCGGTTTTAGCGTAGGCCGAAATTTCGTATTGTTGAAATCCGTGCTCGGCCAAGAGTGCTTGGCCTTGTTCTTGCAGCGTCCAGGCAGCGTCTTCATCGGGCAAGTTCGGTGGTGGCTTGGCCGCAAAAATCGTATTGGGTTCAAGTGTTAAATGATAATAAGAAAGATGCGTTGGCGACAAGGCAATCGCGCGTTCCACATCATTGCGTGCCATCGCAATGTTTTGTCCGGGCAAGGCAAACATCAAGTCCAGATTGATGTTTTCATAACCGGCATCCTGCGCCATTTTGACGGCGGTTTCCGCTTCACGGGAATCATGAATACGGCCTAGTGTTTTCAGGCAGCTATCATCAAAACTTTGAATGCCGAAACTTAAACGGTTTACGCCGGCACTCAGGTAATTTTCAAAACGACCATGCTCGGCCGTGCCCGGATTGCACTCCATGGCGACCTCGGCATTGGGCGCAAACTTTAATCGCGCACGGCAGGCGTCCAGAATACGTTCGATCGCGTAGGGCGGAAAAAGACTTGGCGTGCCGCCACCAAAAAAAACCGAATGGATCGAGCGGCCCCACACCAGCGGCAAGTCTTGTTCTAAATCATCAGTGAGTGCATTGATGTAGTCATCTATGGGAAGCGAATCTTTCTGCTCATGCGAATTGAAATCGCAATACGGACATTTGCGAACGCACCACGGTATATGAATGTATAAAGATAATGGCGGTGGAATAAGTGCGGGCATGATTTGATGATTCTACGGGGTATTTCCGACTAGTTGAGATTGTCGATTAAAAACTACCGTCAGCCCGTCGAACGACGGGGCCCAGAAGTGAGTGCGAAGTGTAATGTCAATACTGCTTCGTTTGGACTTCTGGGTCCCGTCGTTCGTCGGGAAGACGAGCAATTTTAGCTACGCTATAGCAACGCATTCGACTTCTATTTTTGTGAGGTTTCCATTAATTTTTTTCTAAGTACAGCAAGCGCTCGGCCACGATGGCTAATGTTATTTTTGATGTCGGGCGGTAATTCGGCGGCACTGCATTGTTGGTCTGGTACAAAGAAAATTGGATCGTAACCAAAACCATTGCTGCCACGCGGCAATTCCAGAATCTCGCCTTCCCAGATACCTTCGGCAATCAGCGGTTGTGGGTCATGGGCATGTTTCAACATCACGATCAACGAATAAAAACGTGCGCTACGATTTGCTCTTGGCACGTCTATCATTTCAGACAGCACTTTTCTGATATTGCCCTCGGTATCGCCATGAACACCAGCGTAGTGCGCAGAGATTAATCCGGGCGCGCCTTGCAAGGCATCAATAATTAAACCGGAATCATCGGCAATCGCTGGCAAACCAGAGAGTGCGCTGGCATGGCGCGCTTTGATCAAGGCATTTTCGACAAAACTATGGCCGTCTTCGATGGCATCACTGATGCCAAGTTCGGATTGAGTAATAATGTCGTAGCCAATGTCGGACAACAAAGGCTGCATCTCGGTAACTTTGCCGCGATTGGAAGTGGCGAGAACTAGTTTTTTCATAGGCTTGTCGTAGGAGGCCGCTTGCGGGCGATGAGTTAAAAAAATAAAACCGGAGCACATACAAAAACCAAGAACTAAAAAGAGAAAAGCCGAGGAACAAGTGAACTTTGACGCGCCATTAAAGATATTATTTCTCGTTACTTCTCCATGCTTTTCTCGGATGTTCTCAATGATCCGATTTTGATCTGGGACTTTTTCGCCCGCAAGCGGCCTCCTACGCTATGGAGATTTTTCGCCCGCAAGCGGCCTCCTACGCTATGGAGATTTATCGCCCGCAAGCGGCCTCCTACGCTATGGAGATTTGTCGCCCGCAAGCGGCCTCCTACGCCAATGCTTGTTGCTGCAACACCAACAATTCCTTGATGCCTTTCTCTGCCAGCGCCAGCAATGCATCCAATTCATCGCGACGAAAGGCATGCCCTTCCGCGGTGCCTTGCAGTTCAATAAAACCGCCGCCATCATTCATCACTACATTCATGTCGGTGTCGCATTGTGAATCTTCGGCGTAATCCAGATCTAAAACAGGCGTGCCTTGATAAATACCGACCGATACGGCGGCGACTGCGCCAAGAATAGGATTCTTGGTAATATCGCCACGTTTTTTGAGCACCGCAACCGCGTCACACAGTGCGACAAATGCGCCGGTAATCGCAGCGGTACGTGTGCCACCGTCGGCCTGCAAAACATCGCAATCGAGCGTGATCGTGCGCTCGCCTAATGCCTTGCGATCAACGCAGGCGCGCAGGGCGCGGCCAATCAGGCGTTGAATTTCCAGTGTGCGGCCACCTTGTTTGCCGTTGGCCGCTTCGCGGTTCATGCGCTCATGGGTTGAGCGCGGCAACATGCCGTATTCGGCCGTGACCCAACCTTCGCCTTTGCCGCGTAAAAAGCCGGGCG
>JAYSXB010000192.1:0-9662 GCA_043717775.1 Arenimonas sp. | reverse complement strand
AGCGTGGTAATTCACGGCTGTAAGCATTGGGCAAATGTTGTTTGGCGGTACGGATTTGCTCTTCGATTAAATAAAAATTGTCGAGCAGCCATTCACCTGCTGGCGTAATGGGTTGCTTGTCTTTAATAGCACTTGTGAGCAAATCACGAGTACCGAGCAAGACTTGCTGGTTTTCATCGAGTCTTTTTAATAATCGATTCTGAGTATTGAATTTCCCCAGGACATGCCGCCCCGCTAAAGCCTTGCCATGTTGTTCCATCTGATTGGCGCTAAACAACTCGGCTCGAAGTGGCGTTTGATCATTGGGCTCATACAAACCCAAATAGTGCCGCTGCCAATGGTGCAATCGCATGATGGCGGTTCGATAAAACGCTTTTATCCGGCTTTTGCGGATCATTAAAATTTCGCCAATTTTGTGCGTGCAGGGACCATCATTACTTTTCCTGTTTCGCTTCCGGCAATACGCCAAAAGTAATGCCTAAGGATTTTCTAGCCGTTTCGCACACCAGACTTACAAGCATGGTGCCGCAAAGCAATTCAATATTGCCAAGCAGACTTTTACGATTACGTTCACTTATGATCACATCAAGACTACTGGATGAAGCTTCAGACTTATGTGCGAAGCCGTACAGATGAAATTAAAAAACCCAGCGGAGCCTTGTTTCAGCCTATTTCTTGAACTCTACTCGCCGCGTATTCACTAACACAGTGCATACGAAGAGTTAAATTGGGCATCAGGATTTATCTAGGTAATTAGGAATAAAAATATCAAACGAAATATGCAATTAATACTCGGAAGTAAAATATTTAATGTGACTTATTAAAGTCATCTACTAAGGTAATTGTGCGTGCGCTGACGCACAGACACTAAACTTCATGGTGAATACTGTTATCTCATGGATTATGCGTCAAAGCTATCACCTTTAGCTTAGGCTTATCTATTTTGAATTTGTTGTGCTTATCACTGGAGAAGATTTTGAATCAGGACCCTACATCGAAAAATCATCTGATCAATCAACAGATCGTTTTGAACTCTCGGCCAATAGGTACCCCAACGGCTGATAATTTTCGTTTAGTGAATTCAGATATTCCTATTCCAGCCGTAGGCCAAGTATTATTAAGAACGCTTTATCTGTCGCTTGACCCCTATATGCGTGGTCGCATGAGTGATGCCAAATCCTATGCTGCGCCAACCGCTATTGGAGAAGTGATGGGCGGCGGAACGGTATCGCGGGTAGAAACGTCCCAGCACAACAATTATTCACCGGGTGATTTGGTATTAGGCTTTGGTGGTTGGCAGGACTATGCCATATCCGATGGCAGCGACCTGAGCAAACTTAATATTCAACAGTCGCATCCGTCACTTTCACTTGGCATACTCGGTATGCCAGGCTTCACGGCCTATATGGGCTTACTTGATATTGGCCAACCAAAAGCTGGCGAAACCGTCGTTGTCGCTGCGGCAAGTGGAGCAGTGGGTTCAGTCGTCGGCCAAATTGCAAAATTAAAGGGTTGCCATGTGGTCGGCATTGCCGGCGGCGAAGAGAAATGTCGCTATGTTGTCGAAGAATTAGGTTTTGATATTTGCATTAATCACCATAGTGCCGACTTTGCCCAGCAGCTAGCCGCAGCCTGTACAAAAGGGATTGATGTGTATTTTGAAAGTGTTGGCGGCGCGGTTTTTGACGCTGTATTGCCTTTGCTAAACACCTGCGCCCGGGTTCCGCTCTGCGGCATGATCGCAAACTATAACGACACTGCATTACCACCTGGTCCAGATCGCTTAGGTTTGTTAACTCGCACATTACTTAGCAAACGCATCAAGATGCAGGGCTTTATTATTTTCCAAGACTACGGCCCACGTTACCCAGAATTCCTGGCTCAAATGAGTACCTGGTTGAAGGAAGGAAAAATAAAATTTCGCGAAGACATTATCGACGGACTCGAAAATGCACCGCAAGCATTTATCGGTCTGCTTGAAGGTAAAAATTTCGGTAAGTTAGTGATTCGTGTTGCTCAAGACTAATTAATTAAATAATAAACATAGGATTCAATATGAAAATACTCATGGTACTCACATCGCACGACAAGCTAGGCGACACCGGCAAGAAAACCGGCTTCTGGCTGGAAGAATTCACCGCGCCGTATTACATTTTCAAAGACGCAGGCGCTGCCATTACGCTTGCATCGCCACTCGGTGGCCAACCGCCGCTGGACCCGAAAAGTGATGAGCCCGATGCGCAGACCGATTCTACAAAGCGGTTTAAATCTGACCCTGACGCACAAATGGTACTGGCCAATACCCTCAAACTATCCACTATTGTTGCTAAAGATTTTGATGCCGTATTTTATCCCGGTGGCCATGGTCCGCTATGGGACCTTGCCGAAGATGCATCATCGATCGCCTTGATCGAAAATATGTTGGCAGCCGACAAACCTGTAGTCGCTGTGTGCCATGCGCCTGGTGTATTGCGTCACGTAAAATCTGCCAGTGGTCGCCCGATCGTTCAAGACAAAAAAGTGACCGGCTTTACTAATACCGAAGAAGCCGCCGCGGGACTCACTGAGGTGGTGCCATTTTTAGTGGAAGATATGCTGAAGAAAAATGGTGGCAATTATTCCAAAGCAGGGGATTGGGAATCTTACGTCGTTAGCGACGGCTTGCTGATTACTGGACAAAATCCTGCATCTTCCGGACCCGCCGCCAAAGTACTTTTAGATAAATTAGCATGACCAAACTCACATCGTTTGAAACTCTTGAACCAAACGAGGCTGCAAATATTGCAGAGATGACCGACATATTGCGCCGGAAAATGGAGCGTGATTATGCCAAGGGTGAAACCAAGCGTGATGCACACCCAAAAACGGTTGGACTGCTGCGTGCGCAATTTGTTATTGAAGCTGACTTGCCTGCCGAGCTTAGGGTGGGCATTTTCAAAAAAGCGAGAAGCTTTGAATGCTATGTAAGAACCTCCAATGCCAGCGGCAAGATTCAATCGGACGCTATTAGTGACGCACGGGGCTTGGCGATTAAATTGATGAGCTCACCTGGCAAAAATGTCGATACGCAAGTACCCCTAGGGCAAGATTTTGTTTTAATGAGTTCACCTGTGATGCCGCTTGGCACCGTCGCGTTATTTCGTGATGCGGTTTATCACACGATCGAAAGTTCGCCATTATTGTTGGCGGCCAAGTTTTTTGTGACCGGGAATGCTCTGGTATTGCTTGGGCTTCTGAAACTTCGTGTCAGCCCAAGCTCACCCTTTGATATCCACTATTGGAGCACCACGCCGTATTTATTGGGTAAAAACCATGCAGTGAAATATTCACTGCAACCCACGTCAAAGCATCGCAGCAAGCAATCGAAAAATTTAAGCGATTCGTATTTGAGTGATGCCGCACAAAAGCATCTTGATAAACACGTAGCAAGCTTTGATTTTTGCGTGCAAGTGCAAAAAGACGGCATGCCGATAGAAGACGCCAGCGTGCGTTGGGATGAAACCCAATCGCCGTTTATAAAAGTTGCGATCCTGCAAATTCCAAAGCAAAAATTTCAGACGCAAGAGCGCGGGGAACTGGCAGAAAAGCTCTCATTTTCACCCGGCAATGCCTTGCCGGCACACACACAGCACTCGGTGGTCTTAACCGAGCCCGTATCGCGATTTATAAAGCGCTATCGAAGTTTCGCCATGAGCGTGATGGGCGAGCGAACATTGAATAAGTAAAGGCTTTTTGCAGACACGGGTCTAGTTTGAAGTGCACACCGGTTAGCTCTGAGCGCTGAAATGTATCGCAACTATGCGTGTTCAGAAACGTATTTGTTCCAGCGTTGTCGCACTATATAGAAAGACGCATTCATCACAAGCGCGATGAGCACACCAGCGCAGGCAGACGCCAGCACGTCGGTTGGCCAGTGAACGCCGAGAACAAGGCGTGAAAGCGCTACGAGCAAGACCCAAATTATGGATAACATGATGGCTGGCCACTTGGCGGGCGGCCACCTGCGGGCAACGCAAACACATATTGCAGTGGCCAATGTGGCGCTGGTTAAAGTATGTCCGCTAGGAAAACTTGAGCCCCAGTACCATTGGGTTTCCCAAAGCATCGGGCGTTCACGCCCCACCAGCGTTTTAACCAAATAGATAAGCAATACGTTAGCCATTACTGAGCCCAGGATTACAGTGGCTTCAAAACGCCATCGCACCGCGAATAATAATGCTGAAAGAATTCCCAGCAGTGGAAAGATTACTTTTGCTGAAGCACTGAGTGTTATAGCCCGAAAGAACCCGATAAACGTATTCGGAACCATGGCGTGAATCCAGGTTAGAACGGCCTTGTCGACAGGCCCAGATTCGAGCGCGATTACGTCCTCGCTGACCTTCAACAGCAAAACGCCAAGCATGATTACCCACAACAATAAGAGGCGTTGCTGCTTGAGTTGCTTAGCCCAGTACTCTCGCTGCCTAAAGAGCCAGACAACCACAATGTAAATGACGACTATGGTCAATACTAGTTCGCCAACATCCTTGATGATCTGAGAGAACACAATGCCTCCGTAATAAGCGACCGACGATAACACTCACAAGCTAGCATCGACTATGCACTCTTGTCGAAGGCAAGTCGTTTTTTGTGGTGTAGTGCCAAGTCCAAGTCAGAATGCAAACCAGCTAAAGTCTTGCTTGTGTAAATTGCCAATGTTGCTCAAGCATTGCGCTGGCGCACCACCTCGAGCTTGGCTGGCCATGTCAATGCAAATCGCTAACAACATTGCTGTCCGATGCCACGGTATCACTAAAAGCTATGGCACCAGTGATGCCGAAGTGATGGCCTTGCGTAGCGTTGATCTCGAAGTCTGCCGCGGTGAACTCCTGATGTTAATGGGACCTTCGGGCTGCGGTAAAACAACACTGGTCTCCATCATTACTGCGATTCTGAGCCAAGACGCGGGTGCAGGTCGTTGATAACGCTTGTGCTTACAACCAAAAGAATCGATCTTAAATTTTCATAGTTTCAATAGATAAGGATTTCAAAAATTGCGACACGATACGAGTGTCTGTTTTTTGGCCGAAAGCACTCAGCCAACCCTTGCAATCATTTCAAGTTCAACCGGCACCATTGTTCAACTAAAACGGAACACGCATTTTTCAAACCTGCACAGGCGAATCGTCACCATGCGTAAGCACATGTTCG
Source organism: Arenimonas sp. (assembly GCA_043717775.1). Classification (GTDB taxonomy): domain Bacteria; phylum Pseudomonadota; class Gammaproteobacteria; order Xanthomonadales; family Xanthomonadaceae; genus Arenimonas. The sequence goes on along the minus strand of JAYSXB010000192.1, from coordinate 4,472 downwards.
TTTTTCTTGTCTGAAGCAATCTTGCCATCCACTAATTCGATGATGCGGTCACAGCGTTGTGCAAGACGCGGGTCATGAGTCACGATAAGAAATGTCGTGCCGCTGGTATTGCAGACTTCACGCATCAAATCAAATACGCTGTCGGCCGATTTGGTGTCCAGATTGCCGGTCGGTTCGTCGGCCAGCACTAGGGCAGGCTGCATGATTAGAGAGCGGGCAATAGCGACGCGTTGCTGCTGTCCGCCCGATAAATCATTCGACTTATTATTGGCCAGTGCTTTTAAACCGACCTTGTCGATAAGTTCGGCGGCGCGTAAACGCATGGCTTCGTCTGGGCGACCTTGTTTTGCCAGCAGTGGCAGCAATACATTTTCGACGGCAGTGAATGCCGGCAGCAAATTGTGGAATTGAAAAACAAAGCCAATGGCGTTTGCCCGCAGTTGGGTAAGTTCACGATCGTCCAGATTTAACGTGGCAACACCGGTGAGAAATAATTGGCCACTGCTGGGTTTGTCCAGCAGCCCGATGATGTTGAGTAGCGTACTCTTGCCAGAGCCTGATGGTCCGATCAATGCAACAAACTCACCACGACCAAGTTCTAAATCGATGCCGTGCAATACTTCAATCTCGCCAGGCTTGCCCTGCATGTAGGATTTTTTCACAGCTTCCAAACGTAGCGTTGCTTCGCCTTCTACCAGGCTTGGTTTGGCGTTTTGTGTATGGTCGATGTCAGCCACGAATGGCTACCGCAGGGTCTAGTCGTGCAGCGCGCTGGGCAGGAAAAACGGCTGCCAATGTTCCCACAATTATTGCGCCGATGGCAGCGTATAAAAAAAGCATAGGCTCAAAATCGATTATGAAAAAAGGCGTGCCATCCGGATTTTTTGCAAAGCCACGCCATGCCGCAAGAAAGGCCCAGCCAAGGGCCGAGCCGAGTAGGGAACCGAATAATCCAAACAAGGCACCTTGCATCAAAAATAGCCGCAATATCTGCTGACGTGTCGTGCCGGTGGCCCGCAAAATACCAATCTCTTTTGATTTTTGTACGACTGAAACTACCAATACACTGGCGATACCCAGCGCCGCGGTTAAACCAACAAACAGCCGAATCACTAAAAAAGTAAAACTTTGTCCGGACAGTGCGGTAAAAAATTCTTCATTGGCGGTAATCCAGCTTTCTGCTTTGAGCCCGGTTTGTGCCTGAATAGATTGCGCCATTAATTCAGCCGCAAACGGGTCGGTGACGTTCACCTCTAAAGTCGTTGCACCGCCGGGTAGATTCAACAAACTTTGCGCCGTGCGTAATGCCACATAAATAGATCGGCTATTGGCCGCTTTATTGCCGAAATCGTAAATGCCACAAACTTTCAGTGTAGCCGAAGCACCTGAAGCCGTTTGCAGCGTTAACTTGTCATTGATGGATACGCCTAAATCTTTTGCTAGCTCGGTACCAATCACAATATCGGTACTACTTACGTCCGCACTTCCCGAAATTATTTTATCTTTCAAGGCAATCAAGTGCAGATAGGTTTCCGGTTCAATTCCGGTCAGCGTGACTGCGCGGTTTGCATCGGCACGAATCACAAAGCCCGCACCAGAAACCACTGGTGTAACGACAACGACGCCAGGAATTTTTTCTATCTGGCTACGCACCTTTTGCCATTGATCGACCGAGCGCAGGCGTTGTGCGCGAGGTTGCACCAAGGTGGCTGTTATTTGTCCTTTACCGGATTGACGCAAAGGCCGTGCCACTTCTTCAGGCGCCGTAATAATAATTTGAGCCTGAAAATCCAGCGTGCGGCTAAAAAGATTACTCTGCAAGCCAGTTAATAATGCAGACATAAAAACGATGACGGAAACACCAAGCGCTACACCTGCAATAATAAATAATGTCTGCAACAAACCTTCACGCATGAAGCGGGTAGCAAGTATCCATTCAAACGGTGCCAAAGAGTTCATGGTGTTGCAGCAATACGCGCACGAACACGTTGATCGACGCTAATGGTACCCATGCTAGATAAAATGACGGGCTCGTTTACTTTTAGTCCGCTGAGTATTTCAATTTGATTGTCGCCACGCAGGCCAATACGCACTGGCTGGTGTACCGTGCGTTTATTGCCAACTACCATTACCCATGGCGCATCGCTCGTGACATCACGAACAGCTTCGGTAGGAACCACTAGTGCAGCGGCCTTGCGTGCCGTTTCAATATCAACAGAAACCGTCATGTCTTGGCGCAAATAATCGGGTGGCTTAATGATGCGAAGCTTGACCTCGACCGATCCGCGAGTGGCATCAATGCCGGGGTTAATGTAATTTACAACAGCTTCAAATTGCTTATCGGGAAAAGCATCAGCCGAGCCGAGTGCTTTTTGTCCAAGTGCTAATTTGGCCAGATTTTTCTCATCCAGTTGAATTTCGATCTGGATTTCGCCACTCACGGCGAGCGTCATAAGTGACGCGCCTGGTTGCACAATGTCGCCAGGCTCGATGTTGCGTGCAATCAATACACCGTCGGATGGCGCACGGATGGCGTCTTGCTCAAGCTTTACCCGAAGCATGATTAAATTCGCCCTTGCTTGTGCCACTCCTGCGAGCGTAAGCACCGAGTCACCGCCGTTAATTTGATTGGTCTGAACTTGCAAAGCTGCCGTCTGCTTCTGGCTTAATGCCACATCTAGATTGCGACGGGCTTCGTCAAGCTGCATTTGTGATACGAAGTTGCGCTTTTTCAAATCCGCAATTCGTTCAAACTGGTTTTGTAATTGCCTCACATCGGCATCGGCTTTTTTAAGCCCTTGAATGGCCGCTGGCAGTGCAACCTCGCGCTGCTGTCGCAACTTCGCCTGTGCTTGATCAATGGTGGTTTCGGCCTGTGCAATGCTGGCTAGTTCATCTTGATTATCAAGCTGGATTAAAAGCTGGCCACGCATTACTTTTTCACCTTCTGCCACCGGAATACTTTTCACCCGTCCGATCACTTTTGAAGCGACCGAAACACGCTGTGGCGTTATTACGCGGCCACTTGCCACCACGGTCTGTCGTAACTCGGTACTTTGCGTTGCGTAGGCTTCAACCGGCGTGCCGAGCAGTAAATTACGCGATAAAAAAACAATGATAATCAGAATTAAAAAACCGGCAATCCCGATTTTCAACCATGCTTTTTTAGTCAGGCCACTCGGTTTCTTTTGTGTGTCGGCTTTCGGGTCGGCTTTCGGGTCGATTTTTGTGGAAGTATTTTTAGGTGCTTCTGTATTTTTGGCTGGGGATTCGTTCGTGGTGTTCATTCTCCTGTATCTCTTAATGGAAGATTGTCGTCTGTGCGACAGCGCACATTTCTAGTGCGAACCAATGCTCTAAATGATGTCCGCAAAGCAGCGGCGGTACTAGCTGTGATGGTCGGCACATAAGCGCAGGGCTAAAAAACAACTAAAACATCGATTAAAAATAGATTAGTGCAATACATTCTATCGAACAAGTCTCGAGCTTATGAGTGCCAACGCACAGAACTTATTGATTCTAGAAAGTTAGCCTACCCATGAGCTTATTCAAAATGAATAACCATACCTTACGAACACTTTCTCCGAGCACAATATGGCTAATTACCCCAAAAATCCGGTATCAAATTTGCCATCAGGTCAGAAAATTCCAAGCTCTTGGCAAAATCGCCGCACCCCCTTTGATGACAGTCCTGTTTCGGAAACCGGGTTTGCATTGCAAGACAATACTGACGCTACGGAAATCAGCGCCGAGCTAGACGTGCAGAATCAAATCGTGGATATCGGCCCTAATAACGCCAGTGAATAACAGCCAAAGCCTGATGCTGGAACTTATTCAAATGGGGGCCACGCTTATTTCAAATTACAACCAAACCATGTCAGTAGGAGCACGATTGCCATGAGCCAAACCATAATTGCCGTTGTAGTAGGCAGCCTTCGTCGTGATTCTTTCAATCGTAAATTAGCCACAGCTATCGAAAAACTTGCGCCGTCAGATTTTAGCTTTAAGCAAGTACAAATCGATGATTTGCCACTTTATAATCAAGACGACGATGCAAATCCGGCGGAATCGGTCAAGCGTTTAAGAACAGAAATTCTTGCTGCGCAAGCTTTGCTTTTTGTGACACCAGAATACAATCGCTCCATTCCGGGTGTGCTTAAAAATGCCATTGATCATGCCTCGCGGCCCTATGGCAAAAATGCGTGGGCTACTAAACCCGCTGGTGTTATTGGCGTATCGGTCGGCGCCATCGGCACCGCTATGGCGCAACAGCATTTACGAAATATTCTTGCCTATCTTGATGTGCCAACACTGGGGCAACCTGAGGCTTTCATCCACGCCAAAGAAGGTCTGTTCGATGAGCATGGCAATATTGGCGAAGCCAGTAAAAAGTTTTTACAAACCTGGATCGATTCCTATGTTACGTGGGTAAAAAAACACGCGGCCAATTCAAATGAATGAAACTACTATTC
>JAYSXB010000191.1:0-3778 GCA_043717775.1 Arenimonas sp. | reverse complement strand
CGCCCATTGGTTTAGACCCGGCGCATCCGTTTCCAAGAATTTTGAATAAAAGTTTGAATGTTGTTGTCGTATTGGAAGGCAAAGATGCTTTTGGCCGCAACGGCGGCATGGCTATTGTGCGTGCACCGCGTTCTTTGTCGCGCATTATTCAAATTCCACCGGAAGTTTCTGGCGGTAAATATGATTTTGTGCTGCTGTCGGCTGTGCTGTCTGCTTTCATCGATGATTTATTTACCGGCCTGACAGTCAAGGGCGCTTATCAATTCCGGGTAACGCGCAACTCGGAATTATTTGTCGATGAAGAAGAAGTCGAAAATCTTGCCAGCGCATTGAAAGACGAATTAATTGGTCGTGGTTTTCGTCCGGCCGTGCGTTTGGAAATTGCCGAGACTTGTCCAAAATCCATCGTCAAAATTTTACTGGAAAACTTCAAGCTGCCAGAAAACGCGGTTTACCGGATTAATGGCCCGGTCAATTTAAATCGCGTGACGCAAGTTTATGACTTGGTGAATCGTCCGGATCTTAAATTTCCGAAATTTAAATCACGACACGAACTGCTGGACGAAGATTGCCCCTTCGACACCATTAGCGAAGGCGATGTATTGCTGCATCATCCCTACGACAGCTTTAGTCACGTGCTCGATTTATTGCAATACGCCAGCAACGACCCGCAAGTACTGGCGATTAAACAAACATTGTATCGAACCGGAAAAGATTCAAAAATAATTGAATACCTGGTGAATGCCGCACGTAATGGCAAAGACGTTACCGTTGTGGTCGAACTACGCGCACGTTTCGATGAAGAAGCTAATTTAAATCTGGCCGATCGTCTGCAAGAGGCCGGTGTACAGGTAATGTACGGCGTGGTCGGTTACAAAACCCACGCCAAGATGATGTTGATTGTGCGACGCGAAGGCAAAAAATTACGTCGTTACGTGCATCTTGGCACCGGCAATTATCATGCAGGCACGGCACGGGTTTATACCGATATTGGTTTGATGACCGCCGACCCGGATATTACGACCGATGTGCATGGTCTGTTCCAGCAAATGTCCGGACTGGCACCGACCATAAAATTAAAACGCTTGCTGCAATCGCCCTTTACCCTGCATAAAAGTTTATTGAAAAAAATTGATCGCGAAGCAAAACATGCCCGCGCTGGAAAAAAAGCCCACATCATAGCCAAGATGAATGCGCTCAACGAACCCGGTGTTATCAAGGCGCTTTATGAAGCCTCGCAAGCCGGTGTAAAAATTGATCTGATCGTGCGCGGCGCCTGTTGTTTGCGACCGCGCGTGCCGGGCTTATCCGACAATATCAATGTCATTTCCTTGGTGGGTCGTTTTCTGGAACATAGCCGCGTGTATTGGTTTTATAACGACGGCGAAATCGAAACCTATTGCTCCAGTGCCGATTGGATGGAGCGCAATTTACTTCGTCGTATCGAAACCTGCTTTCCCATTATCGATCCAAAACTTGCTACCCGCGTGTATGAAGAAGAGCTCGGCAACTATCTCATCGATAATTCACAGGCTTGGCAATTACAATCTGATGGCAGTTACGTAAAGCTTGTGCCAAGAGACGATGAAATGCCTTATTCGGCACAAGGTTCCTTGTTAGCGAAAATTTGCGGATAACCGATGCCCATTGAACAAACCAGTCCACTAAAAGACGGCGACCTCATGGCCGCCATTGATATTGGCTCGAATAGTTTTCATATGGTGGTGGCGCGTTACGTGCTTGGGCAATTGCGTATTGTTGATCGCATCAAGGAAACCGTGCGACTCGCTGAAGGCCTCGATGGCTCAGGCGGCTTAAAACCTGAGGTTATACAACGTGCTTTGGATTGCCTGTCGCGTTTTGGTCAGCGTATCCGTACGATCCCGCCACAACATGTGCGCGCCATTGCCACCAATACCGTACGGGCGCTAAAAAGCCCGCAAATATTTTTGCTGCCTGCCGAAAAAGCACTTGGTCATGGCATTGAAGTGGTTGCCGGTCGCGAAGAAGCACGTTTGATTTATCTTGGCGTGGCTAACGGCCAACCGCCGCGCGAAAAACGTCGCTTGGTAATGGATATTGGCGGTGGCTCAACCGAATTTATTATCGGTGAAGGCTTTGAAGCACTCGAACGTGAAAGCCTGCAAATGGGCTGTGTAGCAACCACGCAGCGCTTTTTTTCGGATGGCAATTTATCGAAAAAACGCTGGAAGGACGCACAAACAGAAATTACCGCCGAGTTTCAACAATTCTCGGCGGCTTATCGTGAACGCGGCTGGCAGGAAGTTTTTGGCGCCTCGGGTACCATTAAAGCGATCGGTGAAATTTGCACCGAAATGAAATTAACGCAAAATATTATTACTGAAGCCGCACTGAAAGAAGTGCGCGAGCAATTATTGCAATTCGATAAAATCGACAACATAAAATTACCGGGCTTACCGGCCGATCGCCGCCCGGTGATTGCTGGTGGCTTGCTTATTCTCGACGCAGCTTTTACCGAACTCGGCATCAAGCGTATGCATATAAGCGATGACGCCCTGCGCGAAGGTGTGCTGTACGACATGATTGGCCGCCGTAGCGAGCGTGACCCGCGCGAAGCTTCCATTCAAGCGCTGTGTTCCCGCTATGCAGTTGATATGCCGCAAGCTGATCGCGTTGAGAAAACCGCGCTAAAATTATTTAATGACGTGGCAGAAGATTGGTTGCTCGATAGCGAAGAATTTCGCCTACTCGGCTGGGCCGCGCGTCTGCATGAAATGGGCTTGGCGATAGCCCATAGTCAATACCACACGCACGGCGCTTACCTCATCGAACATTCAGATGCCGCCGGCTTTTCAAAAACCGAACAGCAATTTCTAGCTGCCCTGATTCGCAATCAACGCCGCGGCTTCAACAATAAAAGTATTCAAGCCTTGCCGAGCCGACTTGCGCAATCGGCACAACGCTGTGCCATCCTGCTGCGAATTGCCGTACTGCTGCATCGCGGCCATGAACGCGATGCCAGCCCCGAGGCAAAAATGCGCGTCACCGGCAATCAGTTGAAATTAAAACTCGATAAAGCCTGGTTAAAAGCGCATCCACTCACGCAATCGGATCTGGAAGCAGAACAGGAATATCTGGAAGAGATCGATTATATTTTGACAGTTGCGTGATTATTGCCAGGTGGGCACCGCCCACCGGTCCTGCAAACGGTGGGCGGTGCCCACCCTACTTCACATCAAATAACACCAAAGTATCTTAGGCTCAACTCCATGATTACTACCTACAAACACCTGCCCTCACTATGTTTGCTAATTCTAGTTTGCAGCCTCGCCATATCCTGCAGCACCGAGCAAGCACCTCAACCCGAAGCAACTGTCGTTACAAAAGCCGAACAAAAAACTCCTGCTGCAGTAGAAAACACGGTTGTAGCCAATGAAGATGACGTCTTGACTTGGGAAGAATCGGCTGACAAAGCAAAAACCACTTCCGAAAAAGAAAGTTCAGATAAATAACTTAGTGGCGCTTGCTTGCGACCGCCATGGATGGCGGAAGTGTCGAAAACGCAGGAGCGGTTTTCGACCTGCGCCCATGGCATATCGCAGTCTTTGGGCGCGCGCCCCTACGGATTGAATTTTATCAAACCAAAGCAACGGGGTACGAACCGAGAATCTTTATCATGGCAGCATATTTACCTAATTCTGATAAAGCACGGCCCACTTTATCATCGTCAACATGACCGTTCACATCAATAAAAAATGCATATTGCCAACGCCCCGTATGTGCAGGCCGAGACTCG
>JAYSXB010000020.1:0-2326 GCA_043717775.1 Arenimonas sp. | reverse complement strand
CCGGGCTAATTTGACTCCAATCCAGGCCAGCAGCATTTAATAGTTGCTCACGCATTTGCGCATTAAATGCCGCGGGCGGAAGTGGCTCGGCAAATAATTTACCGTTAACATAGGGAAAAGCCGCTAATTGCTCATCCAGAACTTTCTGACGCTTTGCAATGGGTGTGTTAAGTGCATAGAAAAAAGCCGAAAGTTGCGCACCCAAATCGCTACCGTCTTCAGCGGTGCGCTGTTCAATAAAGTCTTGAAACTGTTTGCGTTGTTCAAAAATTCCGGTGTCTTCAGCAAATAAACAAAACAACAGACGCACAAGAAACACTTCAAGCGTATGACCTTCGTAGCCACTGTCTTTGAGCGCGTCGTGCAGCTTGCCCATGCGCTCGGCAGCCTTAATATTAGCGGGGTCTTCGTCTTTAAAAGCACGGACCTGATAACCGGCAATAAACCCGAATAGCGCTACTTTTTTGTGTAGGTCTTTCAGGGCGAATTCGTGCTGTTCGCTGGTTTCTAAATCGTATAAACGGAAGCGGGCAAAGTCGGACACCAGCACATAACGCGGCAAATCGCGTTCTTTCAAACCACTGAAATAATCGGTGGCCTGTTTGTAGGCGCGGTCCAGGTCTTTACCTTTTGATTTGTGTTCGACTAACAGAATGCCCTTCCAGAGCAAATCAATAAAACCACCTTTACCATCGGTTTTTTTGACTGGCTCTTCAAAGCTAGCAACACGACGGCGTGTGACGCCAAAAATATTAAAGAAATCGTCCCAGAAACTTTTTGCCTCGGCGTCTTCAGAGGTTTCGTTTGCCCATTCGCGCGAGAATTTCAGCGAACGATCTTTAATTTCACTCCATGAAAGCGGCATGTAGACATTCCTTGGGTAACGGATTCAGAATAGCACCGCAGCTCGTGTCACGCTCCATCGACCCGGGGAATATAAAAACCAACATATGGAATACATGAAAAATTACATGGAAATATGATTCAAATCATCACAGGATATGCTCGACAACTTCGTTCGGTGGAGCGTGACGGGCGCTACGCTTTTATCAAGCCATCGCAAAGACCCCATAAATAAAAAGGCCACCCCAAACGGAGTGGCCTTTTTATTTATGGCGGAGAAGGGGGGATTCGAACCCCCGGTAGGCTCACACCTACGCCTGATTTCGAGTCAGGTACATTCAACCGCTCTGCCACCTCTCCATAAATTGGCTTGCTGCCGGTTGAAGCAGCAAGGCCGCGAATTATACGCGGCCTTGCTTGGTTTAGGCTAGTTGAACCAGCTAAATCAGCTGCCGGCGCCTTTGGGCATGAAGAAGAAGTCGCCGCTTTCGTGGCCTGCGTAGCGGATTGGGGCGTATTGCGGGTTCTGCGGAATCGGTGAATTAATCGAGTTCAGCGCCAGTGAAGTCGAGACTTCACGATACAGGCGTTGCGCTTCCATCAAACGATTATTGTCTTGCAGCACATTCAGGAAGGCGCGGGCAAAGTAGCTGTGATTACCGGTGCCGGTGTCAGGCACGGGTTGCACGCCGCCCGATGTTAAGGCGGTGCGTGAGCGACCGCTAGCCATCGTTTTGACGTAGGCATTCCATTTGTCCGGGCTGGTGGCGGCGTTGAGGTTAGGCACCGGCGCGCGGGTCATGGAACCGGAATAACAGGAATCGGCTACGACCATAATATGCTTGGCTGGCAAGCTGGAAAGAATGTCGCTGATGGCGGCATTGGAAATCCAGGACTTTGCATTATTGGCTGCACCATCAGTAGGCACCCAATAACCGGTCGCGCCATTGCCACTCAATTCACCGTGACCGGCGTAGTAGACCAATAAATTATCGTCCGCTTTCATTTGGTCCCGCACTGAGCTTAATGCAGTGAGCATTTCCAGACGCGATGCATTCAACACCAAGGTAGTTTGATAACCGTAGCGGGTTTTCAATACATTCGAAACTGCGGTGGCGTCACTGACAGCGCTCTTCAAACTTGGGTATTGGGCATCACGATAAGTATTATTGCCGATAATGACGGCGAAATAGCGACCGAGTTTTACATCGCGCGGCAAACTGCCGACACCGCCAGAACCCGATGCTGCAACAGTGTTACCAGCGCCACTGGCTTGCGGCAACATGGTGAATTGCAATTCGCCGCGTGTGCCTGATTGTTCAAGTGCCACGACTTTTACAGCGGTACCGGCTTGTGCAACATCGATTTCAGCATTGAAGGTGCCATTGGCCGCTACCGATACCGGCGTGCCATTGACGGTCACTTGTTTGATGGTTTTTGCCGAGCTTACGCGCCCGACTACACTGCGTTTACCCGGGCCACG
>JAYSXB010000190.1:0-9713 GCA_043717775.1 Arenimonas sp. | reverse complement strand
AGGCGCGAAAAATCTCACCAGACCTTTCGCGCCTGACGGACGCTCCCACGGGCATTCGCATGCTTTGACAGATATATTGGGCTTATAATACTTCCATGAAAATCACCATCAAAACCCCTGAAGACATCGAAAAAATGCGCGTGGCGGGCCGTTTGGCGGCCGAAGTGCTGCAGGTGGTCGCTCCGTATGTCAAACCGGGCGTCAGCACGGCCGAGCTAGACCGCATTTGTTTTGAGCATATCGTCAACGAACAAAAAGCCATTCCGGCCAATGTCGGTTACAAGGGTTTTCCGGCCACGATTTGTAGCTCGGTCAATAATGTGATTTGTCACGGGATCCCGAGTCCGCTGAAAATTTTAAAAGACGGCGATATCGTCAATATCGACGTGACGGTAATTAAAGATGGTTTCCATGGTGATACCAGCCGCATGTATATCGCCGGACAGCCCTCGGTAATCGCCAAACGCCTCATCGATGTAACACGCGAAGCCATGTTCAAGGCTATTCGCATCGTAAAGCCGGGCACCACACTGGGTGATATCGGCCATGCCATTCAAAGCTATGTCGAAGCCGAGCGCTTTTCGGTCGTGCGTGAATATTGTGGCCATGGCATCGGCCGCATTTATCATGAGGACCCGCAAGTGCTGCACTATGGTCAACCCGGTGCTGGCGTTATTTTGAAAGAAGGCATGACCTTCACTATTGAACCGATGGTTAATCAGGGTGCTCGCCATACGCGTTTAATGCCCGATGGCTGGACCGTCGTTACCAAAGACCGTTCTTTGTCGGCGCAATGGGAGCACACGGTCTATGTCACCCATGACGGCGTGGAAATTCTGACACGCGTTCCGGGTGACGATAACGAATTATGAACATCGCACTTCGTTCGGCCTTAGAATCACAGGCCGAGCGTTTGGCTCTAGCAAACACGGCCAATGATTGGCGCGATACCGCCAAGCAAATGCTTGCCGAACACTTGCAGGAATTGCGTCAGCGATTTGAAAAGAACGAAGCTATCGAAAAATTAATCGCCGCACGTTGTGCGATGGTCGATACCCTGGTGCAATCGGCTTGGCAGCGCTGCTTCAATAACAATAACGATATTAGCTTGCTGGCGACTGGCGGTTATGGCCGTACAGAAATGTATCCGCATTCGGATATTGATTTATTGATTGTTGCCAACAAGCGTCAACAAAAATTGCACGCCGCTGCTTTGTCCAGTTTCTACGCCTTGCTTTGGGATTGCGGCTTGGCTAGCAGCCACGCAGTACGTTCGGTCGATGAATGCCAGCAAGCAGCGAAAGAAGACATTACGGTACTAACCGCTTTGATGGAATTACGCCTGCTTGCAGGGCCCGATGTTATTCCGGATTTGAACAAACAGTTATCGACAAAAAACCTTTGGAGCGCGAAAGGCTATTTTGCTGCCAAACGCGAAGAGCAGCGTGCCCGACATGCGCGCTTTAACGACACCGCCGATAATCTTGAGCCGAATCTGAAAGAAGGTCCCGGCAGTTTGCGTGATTTTCATACGCTAAGCTGGATGGCACAGCGTTTATATGCCGCCAATAGTTTGCATGACCTGGTGCCAATTGGCGTGTTGGGTGAAGACGAATATCAAAGCCTCGAACGCGAATGGCGGGTGTTGGCGCGATTACGATTTGGCCTGCATCTGATTTCAAAACGCAAAGAAGAGCGCCTGGTATTTGATCATCAAAAAACACTCGCAGCCTTGATGGGCTTGCAGGATGTCAGTGCCGATAATCTGGCCGTTGAACAAATGATGCAGGGCTTTTTCCGCAGCGCCGCCATGATGCGTCGTATCAATGATCGCTTGCTGCAGCGCTTCGACGAACAATTGGCTGGCAAGGTGAAAGTCGTCCCGGTCGTCGATGGTTTTGAATTGCGTCAAGGCTACTTGGCAATGACAAAGCCCGATAGTTTGCAAGGCGGTATGTTGAATGTGATGCACCTATTTGAAGTCTGGGCCTTGCAAAAAAATGATTGTGGACTGCATTCCGAAACCGCGCGCGCATTGGCAGAAGCCTTGTCTTCGATTCACCCTTACGCGGAAGAAAGCACCGAGGTACACGAAAAATTCCTGCAGCTATTGCAGCAGGAAACGGCGGTGCTTAGCCTGACACGCATGGCACGGCTAGGCGTGTTGTCGCGCTACTTGCCAGCCTTCGGAAAAGTGGTCGGCCGCATGCAGTACGATCTATTTCATGTGTACACCGTCGATCAACATACGCTCACCGTGCTTCGCATTATGGACGGCTATATGCGTGGCCCGCTAGAAGGTTTTTCGACGGCCCATGAAGTAGTGCCGCATCTTCGCAAACCGTATTTATTATTGCTGGCCGGTTTATTTCACGATATTGCAAAAGGCCGTGGCGGTGATCACGCCATTCTGGGCGCCGATGACGTGCGCGAATTTTGTGTTGTGCACGAAATGTCCAGTGCCGATACAGAGCTTCTCGCATGGCTAGTGACCGATCATTTAGTGATGTCGGTGACCGCGCAACGACAAGATATTTCCGACCCGGAAGTCGTTACCCGTTTTGCAACACGCATGGCCGATCGCGAGCGTCTTGAATATTTATATCTGCTGACTTGTGCCGATATCGCCGGCACTAGTCCAAAATTATGGAATGCCTGGAAAGACCGTTTATTGGCGGATTTATATACCTCTACTCGATTTGTATTGCGGCGCGGACTCGAAAACAAATTAAATGCCGAAGACATCATCAATGATTCGCGTGCAACAGCGCTGGCGATCTTGAACGAATATCGCATCGATTCAAAAACTATTGCAAATTTGTGGGCATCGTTTCCTTCCGAAGCCTTTCTGCGTTATCGACCCGAACAAATTGTCTGGCAAACCGAAGGCGTGCTAAAAAACTTTGCGCAGGCTTCGCAAGTGCTTGTGCGTGGTCATCAAGCCGATGGCAGTTTGGAAATATTCGTGCGCACGCCCAATCGTGATGGCTTGTTTGCGGCCTTGGTCGCTACAATTGACCGCTTGGGAATGAGTGTATTGGAAGCCCGTATTCTAAATTCCAGTGATGGTTTTGCACTCGATAGCTTTCAGGTGCAAGCGGCCAAGGATGATCGTCATACCACGCAAGACATTGTGCGCGCGCTTGAAATTGCACTGCGTGATCCCGCACGCGTGCATCCGGCGCGTCGCATGTTACCGAGGCATATCAAACATTTCAAAGTGCCGACGCGACTCGATTTTGCGGCTTCAAAAGACGGCACACGAACACGCTTAAGTTTAGTTTGTACCGATCAACCCGGCTTGCTCGCAAAGGTCGCCGCCATCCTGCGCACGCAGCATATGCGTGTGCATGATGCGCGCATTGCGACCTTCGGCGAGCGTGTTGAAGATTTCTTTTTGATTAGCGACGAACAAGATCGCGCTATCGTTGACGAAGCTATTCTAGAACAATTACAAATACATTTAATCGCTTGTGTCGAGGGAGACATCCATGCCAAACATTGAAACACTTCGCCCCTTTATTGAAGATGCCTTCGAGCGTCGCGCATCTTTAACTAACGAAGAAATAAACAGCGCAGTGAAACCGGCCGTTGAACAAGTAATGGCTTTGCTTGAATCCGGTCAGGCTCGCGTTGCTGAACCCATTGCCAGCGGCTGGCAAGTCAATGAATGGTTGAAGAAAGCGGTGCTGCTGTATTTCCGTTGCAATGACATGCAAGTGATGCAAGGCGCACCCGGGCCTTATTTCGATAAAGTGCCCACCCGCTTTGAAGGCTTCGATGACGCAGCCTTCCGTGCACTCGGCGTGCGCGTGGTTCCCGGTGCCGTGGTTCGCCGTGGCGCACACGTCGCCAAAGACGTGATCCTGATGCCGAGCTTTGTGAATATCGGCGCCCATGTTGGCGCTGGAACAATGGTCGATACCTGGGCAACAGTTGGATCATGCGCACAAATCGGAGCGCGTTGCCATTTATCCGGCGGTGTCGGTATTGGTGGCGTACTCGAACCCCTGCAAGCATCCCCCACGATTATTGAAGACGATTGTTTTGTCGGCGCCCGCTCCGAAGTGGTTGAGGGTGTTGTTGTCGAACGTGGCAGCGTGATCGGCATGGGTGTTTTTATCGGCCAAAGCACGCGCATTTATAATCGCGCGTCCGGCGAAGTTTCCTACGGACGTGTACCCGCAGGTAGCGTAGTGGTATCGGGTTCCTTGCCATCGGCTGACGGAAAATATTCCCTGTACTGCGCCGTTATCGTGAAACAAGTCGATGAAAAAACCCGCAGTAAAACTTCTGTCAATGATTTATTGCGCGGCGCACTGGAATAATCTTTCGTAGCAGCGGTAGGAGCGACGGAAGTCGCGATAGTCATTACAAGAATCCATATCGCGACTTCCGTCGCTCCTACATCGCTCCTACACACACATAAAGAAATCATGAATACACTCTACGGCCTAAACAATTGCGACACCTGCAAAAAAGCGCGTAACTGGCTGCAGCGCTTTGATATTGCATTTCAATTTATCGATTATCGTGAAAACCGCGTTGAACCGAACATATTGAAACAATGGTCAGGGCAACTGGGCAGCTGGGACGCGCTAATCAATAAAGCCAGCACAACATGGCGGCAACTGCCGGAAACCCGCAAAAAGCCTGGCAGTGACCCCGAGTGGCAGTTATTGTTGAAAGAATATCCCGCGCTGATTAAACGTCCAGTGCTCGTCACCAAGGATCAAGTCGTATCCGTCGGCTTCACAGACAATTCCTATAAACTTCGTTTCTCTATCAAGAAATAAAAGACTGCCATGAGCGAAATAATTGAACTCACTTCCAACTTGATCGCCCGCGTTTCGGTAACGCCGGAAGACGCCGGTTGCCAAGCCGTGCTGAGCGAGCGCTTGCAGGAGAAAGGCTTCCATTGTCAGCAGCTTGATTTTGGCAATGTAAAAAATCTATTCGCCACCCATGGCAGTGAAGGTCCGGTAATGATTTTTCTTGGGCATACCGACGTGGTGCCGCCGGGTCCGCGTGACCAATGGTTGAGTGATCCGTTCCTGCCCGATATTCGCGATGGCTATTTATACGGCCGTGGTGTGGCCGATATGAAAGGCAGCGTAGCCGCGTTTGTATTGGCGCTGGAAAAATTTGTCGAGCAACACCCTGATCACCCCGGCACGATTGGCATGTTAATTACTTCGGATGAAGAGGGCGACGCCATTCATGGTGTGCGCCGTGTTGCCGAACATTTCAAAAGCATCGGACAAAAAATCGATTACTGCATCACCGGTGAGCCATCATCGATTGATAAGTTCGGCGACTTATTGCGGGTCGGGCGTCGTGGCACTTTATCGGGCACTTTGAAGGTCAAAGGCATTCAAGGCCATGTCGCTTACCCCGAGCGCGCGCGCAATCCAATCCATGATGCCATGGCACCACTAGCAGAACTGGCAGCGCGTGTTTGGGATCAAGGCTACCCCGAATTCCCGGTATCGAGTTTTCAGATTTCCAATATTAATTCCGGCACCGGTGCGAACAATGTTATTCCCGGCGAATGCATCGTTATATTTAATTTTCGCTACAACCCTGGTTGGAAGACTGACGATTTAATGAGCGAAGTGCATAAAGTTCTTGATGCGCACGGTCTGGATTATGATATTGCCTGGCATCGAGGCGGCGAGCCATTTTTGACTCGGGATGGTGCGCTGAGAAAAGCCGTCCGCGAAACCATTATCGCCCGACTCGGAATTACGCCATTGGAAAATACCGGCGGCGGTACCTCCGATGCACGCTTCATCGCGCCACTCGGCGCCGAAGTGGTCGAGATGGGGCCGATCAATGCAAGTATTCATAAAGTGAATGAACGTGTCGCCATTTCCGAACTGGAACAATTGCCGGATTTATTCTGCGAGTTTGCCGAGCGTTTGTTGTTGTCATAGGGTGCGCCTGTGGCCTGATGTATCCGCATGAGAATCTGTATATGAGGATATTCCGTTGCCATCGTAGGAGCCCGCTCAAGCATTGAGCACAGCGAAATGCATTGAGCTGGCGATCAATGCCGCGTGTTATTCGCCAGCTCTGTGTATACTTCGCTGCGCTCAGTACACAGAGCGGGCTCCTACAAAACATCAGCGTGTTATTCGCCAGCTCTGTATGTACTTCGCTGCGCTCTGTACACAGAGCGGGCTCCTACAAAACATCAGCCACCATCGTAGGAGCCCGCTCAAGCATTGAGCACCGCAAAATGCATTGAGCTGGCGATCAGTTCCACCAAAGCGACGAGGGCTCAAGCGTTCGCGTTTACGGAAAATATATTCAAGGCTTGGCTTTCATTTTATAAACGGATGCTCCCGGTAAAAACGGAGTCGCATCACCCTTTACCCAAGCCTCATGCCCCGCGCCCCAGAACGGTGACAGCGGGTGTCCGCTTTGGC
This sequence comes from Arenimonas sp., assembly GCA_043717775.1. Taxonomy (GTDB): domain Bacteria; phylum Pseudomonadota; class Gammaproteobacteria; order Xanthomonadales; family Xanthomonadaceae; genus Arenimonas. Next base: position 3,282 of record JAYSXB010000190.1, on the reverse strand, counting down.
CGCCGGGCATATGAATAATGCCATCGGCTTCATGGCCGGGTGATACCACCATGCGTTCGCTGGCGCCAAAATCAGGCGACTGTACGCGTGGCATATTCATATCGCCATTGAGTTGTTCGCTAGGCATGCAGAGCCAGCGTTTGCTGAAGGCGGGCAGGGCGCGTGATATGGGATGACAAATAGCTGCGGTATTTCTTTCGCCCCAGGTGCGATCTTTCAAGGGGCCGATTTCTTTTAGTTGGCCGTAAACTTCTTTAGCTGCATCGCTAAGTAAAGCATCCCAACTGGAATATTTGTGCGGCAATAAATGTTGCGGTTGTTGAGTTATCAATTGCCAGGTAACGCCTTCAATTTGCGGTAAATCCGGCATGGCAAAATCTTTGCCAAGTTTTGCCTGTGCTGGTGCAGTCAGCCCATCTTTTATTCGATCAATCACAGCCAAGCGCCAGGCGCGAACGAGGCGATAGCTTTTTGCATCGGTCGTTGCACGGGCATCCCACCGCTCAGTCGCGCTGCGAATATCACTAAACATGGCATCATTTTTATTTTCACTGAGTTTGCGAAGTTGCTGCCACCAGCGTTGTAAAAACAAAGTACGGTCATCGAGCTGTATCGCCAGCAAATCTTTTTCGGTGAATTGCTGTTTGGCAAATAAATCATCACGAATTTGTTTGGCGCGCGCTCCGTTGGCATAACCGGCATCGCCAATTTGCCTGAGCATTTCACCATTGGTAACGCGGGCGTTGGCGCTCCATAAACGATTGGAATCGGGCGACACGATTTGCGGATGTAAATAGTCTGCTACCAGCGGCGCGGTAAAACAGGCAATATCATTTGGATTTTTATCATCGTACGGATTGTTGTCATCGAGCGGCACAGTACGTTGGCAATTTGGCGCCCAATATTTTTGCAGGCCGGTCAACTTCCAGGCAATTTTTCCGCTGCTGTCGCCAAACAATGCATTTTGATGCGGCATACCCGATTGCTGAAATAAGGCTAATGCCTCTTCGTTATTTTTCACATTGGCCAATGAAAAAATCTTTGTGCTAAGCGAGCCGGGTGCATGAGCGACCCATTGCAATGACAGCTCGCCGCCATTGATATCTTTCGCCATTATCGGTCGGCCATAACTTTCACGAATATCAAATTCAATCGGTGCTGCAGCGTTGACAAGAATTTTTTCTTTGTAGGTTTTTATTTCATCTGTCTTCGGATGTACAACATACCAATCGAGCCAATCACCATAGGAGTTGGTAAAGCCCCAGGCCACATGGGTATTACTGCCAACGATAACGGCTGGAATGCCGGGCAGGGTGAAGCCACTGACATCAATATTATTTTTATCAGCATCTTTATAAAGTAAACGCGCACGAAACCAAATATTTGGTGCACGCAAACCTAGATGCATATCATCGGCAACAATGGCGCGGCCGTCTTTTGTAAGCGGCCCGGCAACGGCAAAATTATTGCTGCCGGGTGCTGCTGGTTCGGTGTCACCATAATTCATGCCTGCCGCCGGGGCTGACAGTTTTCTCAGATCGAGTACATCTGCGTTCGGCAATGCGACATTGCCACGCGGCTCGCCCATCAATGGTGCGTCCCACTCGGTACCCTCAGCGGTGAGCAATTGATACAGGGCATCGGGCACCGATTGTTTTATTTTCCACAAAGCCAATTCACGCGAATTGCTTTCATCCTGCAAATCAAAAAACATCGCGTAGCCAACCATAGCAGAGTCAGATGTTTTCCAAACTCGCGGCTGTGTTTGTAAAAGCAGATACGGCCAAGGCCGAATACTGAGATCATTTAAACCCTGATTCACACCCTCTGTATAAGCATTCACGATATCGAGTTTGTCGCCAGCGAATGCTGCCATATTGGCTTCAACACGCGCACGCAAACGATGCACCCGCGCCGATTTATCTTTTTCAATGGCGACCGCGCCGAATAATTCCGAGAGTTCACCCGCCGCCGAACGACGCAGTAAATCCATTTCGAAAAAACGTTCCTGCGCATGAATATAGCCCAGCGTTCTCGCCATGTCGGCTTCGTTGCTGGCATGGATAGTCACGGTGCCGAGTGCATCGCGTTCAATTTCGACCGGCGCAGATAAATGTGGGATTGAAATCTCGCCATCGAGTTTGGCTAAGCTGCCATGCAGTAAATACCAAACCGTAGCCGCCGCCAGAAGCAGCAACACCAGAATCAATATCAAGATCCGTTTTAGCCATTTGAACATGGGATTCTCCAAGCGATTGGGCATATTAATGTAATTACAGCTAGGTAGGAGCGCTGTAAGCCGCGCATGGCGTGGGATCGTCCGTAAGGCGCGACAGATCTGGCGTAATTTTTCGCGCCTTACGGACGCTCCCACGGATGGACGCATAAACCGCTTGCAAGCATCAAAAAGCTGGGTTATGGTCGATCCATGACGAACATCAACACCAGCATTAATAATAATCGACTGCCCACATTCCGGGTCGGCGACTAGCTGCTTTTTGTTCCTAGTTTTCATACGACGGCCCGCCCACAAAGCGGGCCGTTTTTGTTTGCCACGATTTTTTTAACGAGAGAAATACCATGTGTTCAATTCTAGGGATCTTTGATTTAACGGCAGGTACCGATTTATCGGCATTGAGAAGCCTGGCCTTGGCGCAATCGGCCAAGCAAAGGCATCGCGGGCCGGATTGGAGCGGAGTTTATACCGACGCGGGCGCAGTACTGGTGCATGAGCGATTAGCGATTGTTGACCCCGCCGGTGGTGCGCAGCCTTTACGTTCTGCCGACGGCCGCTTGGCATTGGCAGTGAATGGTGAAATTTACAACCATCGTGATCTTGAACGCTATTTGAAAACGCCTTACCAATTCCAGACCGGCTCGGATTGCGAAGTCATTAATGCGCTGTATGCCCAGGAAGGCGCAGCGTTTTTATCCAAGCTCAACGGTATTTACGCTTTTTGTTTGTGGGACGCCGAGAAAAAATCCTATTTGATTGCGCGTGATCCGCTCGGCGTCTGTCCTTTATATCAAGGCCGCGATTCACAAGGCCGTTTGTGGGTTGCATCGGAAATGAAAGCCTTGGTCGATGTCTGCGACCATATTGAAGTGTTCCCGCCTGGCCATTATCTTGATAGTCGAGAAGGCATCATCAAAGCCTTCTGGCAGCCGCAATGGCGCGATTACGAAAAAACAAAATCGGTAAAAATTTCGCATCAAACTTTGCGCACTAGTTTTGAACAAGCTGTGCATCGACAAATGATGACCGACGTTCCATATGGTGTG
>JAYSXB010000189.1:0-9767 GCA_043717775.1 Arenimonas sp. | reverse complement strand
TCGGGGGAAGTGCCGGTAATTCAATAATCGAAAGGGGATCTCATGAATGTTTTAATCCGTGCTGCGGGTTTTGCGCTGTTTTGTTTTAGTGGGTTGGTATTGGCACAAGCAGCCGACGATCAACAGGCCAAGGAAAAGGCATTACTGGAATCCCTGCAATATCAAACCGGCGCGGTTGCGGTGTCCGAGGCGAGCGCGCATCTGGATCTCAAGCCCGGGTTTCGTTATTTGGCGAAACAGGATGCACGCAAAGTGCTTGAAGGCTATTGGGGCAACCCACCCGACGAATCGGTATTGGGCCTGATCGTACCTGACAAAGACGCTTTGGGCACCGAACATAGCTGGGCCGTCGTGGTGACCTATAGCGACGAAGGCTATGTGTCGGACAAAGACGCCAATGAAATTGACTACACCGATTTATTGAAAGACATGAAAGCCGGTACAAAAGAGTCGAATGAATATCGCAAATCCGAGGGTTATCAGGAAATTGAATTGCTCGGTTGGGCCGAACAGCCGCGCTACGATGCCGTTAGCAAACGCCTATATTGGGCAAAAGAATTGTCTTTTGCTGGACAGACCGATAATGCCCTGAATTACGATATACGTGTGCTCGGGCGTAAAGGTTATTTAAGTCTTGAGGCGGTTGCCAGCATGAAAGACCTGAGTCGTGTTAATGATGGCATGAAGCAAATTTTACCTATGGCACAATTCGATGCCGGTAACACTTATGCTGACTATAACGCTAACACCGACAAGCTTGCGGCCTATGGCATTGCGGCCTTGGTGGGCGGCGGTATTGCAGCGAAGGCCGGGCTTTTTGCCAAACTCGGTGCCCTCCTATTGGCTGGTAAAAAATTCATTATTATTATTTTTATTGCTATTGCCGGCTTCTTCAAAAAAATGTTTGGCAAGAAAGACAATAATAAAACCGTTGAATGAGACCAGCTTATAAGTCAAATGTTCACGTACGGCTGGTTATAGTAGCGCTATGACCTGCCGAGCTCTCAGCCTAATCGCCTTCACACTAGCCGCTTTATTGTTGGCACCACAAGCCGAGGCCTTGCAAGTAAAGGCCATCGAGTTTGCTGGTTTGAATGAACTGCAAATACTCAACGTGCGCAGCGAGCTCTCGCTGGCGCAAACGCAGTTGGACGCCAATGCCGTCATCAGTGAAAACCGTCTGGATTATTTAATGCGTCTGGCCCCGCGCGAAGTGCGGCTCGGGCTTGAGGCTTTTGGTTATTACGATGCCCAAGTCGAATCCAAAGTGGTGCGTGATGGCGAAAACGTCAATGTATATTTCACTATTGTCCTGGGCCAGCCTGTTGAAGTTCGCAAGCTCGCATTAAGTGTTTCGGGTGCTGCCGAGACTGACCCCGTTATTAAAGCCGAGGTTGCCGCATTCGAACCAACGCAGGGCGATGTTTTTCATCACGGCTATTATGAAACCAGCAAAATAAATATTAGCCGCGCCTTAAACGAGCGTGGTTATTTTGAAGCCAATTTAAATACCCATAAAGTGGAAGTTACCCGTGCCGAACACGCCGCCGATATCGCCTTGAATTGGACGAGCGGACAGCGTTTCCGTTTTGGTGAAGCACGTTTTGAAGGCCATCAATTTACCGACGAACTGCTGGAAAAATTAGTGCCTTGGGAACCGGGCCAAGCTTTTGACCAAAGCGAATTATTTTCACTACAAAAAACCTTGGCCGATCTGGATTATTTTGCTGCCATCAATGTGCAGCCCTTGCCCGATGAAGCCAAAGACGGCGTGGTACCGATTCAAATTAGTTTAACGCCGGCCAAGCGCAGTATTTATTCACTCGGCTTGCGTTATGGCACCGACAGTGGCGCCGGTTTCGCCAGCAGTTTGGAGCGCCGCTGGGTGAATAGGCGCGGCCATAAGTTATTGGTGGATTTAAATGTTGCGCAAGAAAAAAGTGATTTCACTGCGCAGTATCGCGTGCCTGCATTTTCAAAAATAGAAGGCTGGTATGGGTTTCGCGCCTCGCTACGCGAAGAGCGTATCAATGATAGTGACACCCAGTACACCGAGTTAGCCCTGAGTAGAAATGGCCGCTGGCATAATTGGAATTTGCAGGGTGCGTTGGAATACAAACGCGAACGCTATGACGATGTTTTGCTGGGGACGCGTAGTTTCAGCACGATAGTGGCGCCGGTGCTAACGGCCGAATGGAAACGCTTTGACGATATTAATTCGCCACGTAAGGGTTATCGTTTTTTTCTTGAAACCCGCGTAGGTTCAAAAGCGATAGGGTCGGATATTGATTTTGTTCAATTGCGTACCGAAGCCCGTTACATCCGCGGGTTGGGTTTGAGCAATCGAATATTATTACGCGGCGAACTAGGCGCTACCATCACGGACGATTTTGCCTTGCTGCCGCCTTCGCAACGCTTCTATGCCGGTGGTGATCATAGTATTCGCGGTTATGGTTATCGTGAACTTGGCCAAAGTGCCGGGGGTGTGGTGTTTGGCGGAAAAAATTTGGCGGTTGCCAGCGTCGAGTTTGAACATATGTTTAATCCCACTTGGGGCGGCGCAGTTTTTGTCGATGCCGGTGACGCCTATGACGATCAAATCAATGCAAAAGTTGGTGTCGGCCTGGGTCTGCGTTGGCGCTCGCCGGTTGGTCCGATTCGTATTGATATTGCGCGCGGCTTAAACGAGCCCGATCAAAACTTTCGTTTGCATGTCAGCCTAGGGCCGGATCTCTAATGGCGCGGCGTCTTTTTCGATATTTGTTAGTTGCATTACTGCTGGGCATTTTATTACTCGCAGTACTGGGGCTTTGGGCTTTACGTAGCGACGGCGGTCGCGATTTTTTGATGGCGCGTATTGCGGCGCAATTACCGGAAGGCAGTGTCCTGACTTGGGGCAAACTCGAAGGCACCATGTGGGACGGCATGGCCATAAACAATCTACGTTATGCCGATAGCGAGTATTTGTTTACCGCAGAAAAAGTAAAACTAAAAAATGGCTTTTGGCCGCTGTTGTCCAGACGTCTGGATATTGAAACCCTGTTGATCAACAATGCCGTTCTGACGTTGCCAACTGACAATAAACCTTTTGAATTGCCGCGGTGGCCAGAATTTTTACCGGCCATTGATTTGCCGATGACCATTGCAGTTGATCAATTGCAGATCACGCAATTGCAAATACAAAATGCTAAAGAAAAGCTGGTGCTGGTTTATCAAGCCGACGCCGAAGTGACATTGGCGAATGGCAAAGTGGATTTGCCGAAATTGGTATTGAAAAGCGATAGCGGTGATCTTGATTTGAAGGGTGAATATTTACCGCGTGAAAAATATCGCACTAATCTCAATGGCCACTATATCGCGATCACTGGAAATGGTATTGCACCGGCGCAGCTTGCATTAACCGCCAAAGGCGATATGGATGACTTCACGCTAAGGCTCAGCGGCGCTGCACCAGCACCGTTGTCGCTCGATCTGCGCTTGCAAGACGGAAGCAGTCAGCCGCATTGGTCGTTCAATACAAAAAGTGATCAACTTTTACTGGAACAATTCGGGCTCGCACCCGACCAGCCCTGGGCGTTTTCACTCAGCGGCACTGGTGTTGCTGGCGATGCCAAATTCAGCGGCCATATAAAACGTGGCGAACAAGCGCTGCAAATTGAACCCTCGCATGTCTCTATTGAAGCGGGCGTATTGCAACTCAAGCCGGTGCTGTTACGGCTCGATTCCGGCTTGGTGCGCATACAGGGCAAGGCCGAATTCATCAATAAAGATCCGGTCTTCGATGTATTAGTAAGTTCCGAACAACTGAATTTTCTTCCCGAAAGTAAAGACAGCAAAACTATTGCCGTCAATGGCAGCGCGCAGATGAAAATGGTCGGTAAATTATCGGACTGGAGCATTAATGGCGACGCCGTTTTGTTGCGCGCCAAAGATAAAGCCGTGATAAAAATTACTGGCCGTGGCAATGAAAACTTTTTATTACTCGACAACCTGAGTACGGCTACACCGACCGGAAAATTAATGGGTAAGGGTAAAGTATTCTGGGAGCCGAATCTTGGCGGCGAATTACAGGCAAGCTTGAATCAATTTAATCCGGCCTATTTTTTTCCGGACTTTCCCGGTGCAGTCAATGGCGCGCTGGATCTGAAAGCACAGCAGAATGTCGATGGGCTTTGGCTTGGCGAAGCCACTATTAAAAATATTTCCGGGCGTTTGCGTGACCGCGCTTTGGCCGGTGAAGCACAGGCCAAGTGGGATGGGAAAAATGGTGACGGTAAACTTGCCCTCAATATTGGCGCTAGTCGCGTAAAAGCCAGCGGTCGTTTCGGCGAGCGTTATGATATCGCCGCTGATTTTTCACCTTTGAATCTTGCCGATATTTCGCCAAATGGTGGTGGACAATTGCAAGGCAAATTGGCGATTACCGGCCCGAGCGGTGCACCTAATTACCGGGCGAATTTAAGCGGCAGCCAATTGCGTTGGGGCAAAGACAGCATCGGTAAACTCGATGCTCAAGGCCAACTGCCGGGCAGCGGTAATAATGGCCAGATGCATGTCACTACGAGTAAAATTAAGCTCAGTGGTCAAGCGCTTGAACAATTTGATGCGCAATTAAGCGGCAGTATCAGCAATCTGCGCGCGCAAGCATCGGCTGCTTTTGACTACGGAAAAATAAAATTCGACATCAGTGCTGCCGGTGCCAATCAAAACTGGAAAGGTGTGCTGCATTCATTGCAATTTGCACCGCGTTTAGGCGAGGCTTGGACATTGCAGGCACCCGCCAATTACCAATTTGCCAACGGCAGTATTCGACTCGATAAAGCCTGTCTGCGAACCGGCAGCAGCGCGCAACTTTGTGCGAATGCCAATGGCAATGCCGGTCATATTGAAGGTCGCGAGTTACCGCTGTCATTACTGGATCCCTGGATAAGCGAAAGCATGCCCGATCAAAATTACCGTCCTTACGGCGTAGTGAATTTAATCGGTGATTTTGCCCGTACAAAAACCGGCGTATGGAATGGTGATGTGAATCTGCGTTCAAGCGCCGGTGGTTTGCGATTAAATACCGATATTGAGCGTGATGTCGTTAGCTATAGCGATTTGAAATTTAATGTAAAACTTCAAGGCGAACAGATTCAAGCCAGCCTGAGTGCTTTGCTGCCGGAACAAGGTTCGATTAGTGGCGAATTAAAAACCGGTTTCAACGAATTTTCACCACTTAACGGCAAATTATCGCTCGATGTCCACAAGCTCACCTGGCTCGAATTAACATCGCCCGATATTGCCGATCCCAAGGGTCGTTTGGTCGGCCAATTATTGCTGACGGGTAATCGTAAAGTCCCCAATATTAGTGGCGATGCCCACCTCAATCAGTTTTCAACCGAGCTACCTGCGCTCGGCATTAAAATTATTGACGGCGATATTACGTTGCGTGGCGAGCCCAGCGGCGAAGCACGTTTGAATGGAGTTTTGAGTTCCGGCAAAGGCCAGTTGCAACTCGAGGGCTCGCTGAATCTTGCCGATAAAAATAGTCCGCTGCAATTAACCCTGAAAGGCGAAAACATTACGGTATCAAACACGCCGGATTTGCAGGCCGATATGAGCCCGGATCTTAAGTTGATCTATCAAGACGGTTTGTTAAAAATGACTGGCGTGGTGGTTGTGCCGACTGCCAAGATTGATCTTGAACGTCTGGATCAAAGCGTTTCGGTGTCATCGGATGTAGTGGTGCTTGATCCACGCGATGCCCCGGAAACCGGCGGTTTTTTAATCGATACCGATGTTTCCCTGCAACTCGGGCGCGATGTAAGACTCAAGGGCTTTGGCCTTGATGGCGCTATCAATGGCACGCTGCAAGTGCGCGACCAGCCCGGTCGTCCGGCATTGGCAACTGGCACCCTTGAAGCGCGCGGTCGCTACACTGCTTATGGCCAGGCGCTGACTATTAAGCGCAGCCGTCTTACCTATGCAAAATCTTCGATTAATAATCCGGCGCTGGATATTGTGGCGGAAAGAAATTTTGAAGACGTTACCGTCGGCATTCGAGTACAAGGCAATGCGCGTTCACCGCAAACCACGATTACTTCGTCGCCTGCCATGCAAGCGTCAGAAGCCTTGTCTTGGCTGGTGTTGGGTCGGCCGTTGAATACCGCCAGCGGTAGTGATAATCAACGATTGGACGCCGCGGCACTCGCCTTAAGTGCGGGAGGCAACATACTGGCGCAGCAACTGGGTGTTAAATTAGGCTTTGACGAAGCGGGCATCACCGAATCACGTGCACTTGGTGGCGCGGTATTTTCGGTCGGTAAAAAAATATCGCCCAAATTATTTGTCAGCTATGGTATTTCTTTGCTCGGTACCGGCCAGGTAATGACCTTGAAATATTTAATCAAACGCGGCTTTGATGTCAGCATTGAATCGGGAAAAGAAACGGCAGCTTCATTGAACTGGCGTAAAGAAAAATAAAGTGACAAATTAAGTGAAGAGGAATTTTAAATGAAGTCTTGGTTGTTGTTTATTGCCTTGCCGTTAGTCAGTTTGATATTGTCATCGGCTGCTTTCGCCGACACCCAGGCCTGTAGAAAACAGGATCCGCAAAATCCAAGGCCACGTATTGGTTTGGTACTTGGCGGTGGCGGTGCTCGGGGTTTTGCGCATGTCAGTGTCATCAAAGAATTAGAACGCAAACAAATTCCGATTGATTGCATCGCCGGTACTAGCATGGGCGCCTTGATTGGGGGACTTTATGCTTCCGGCATGTCGATTGAAGACATTGAAAAAATGGTAGTCGAACTTGATTGGGCCGGCACTTTCGACGATTCGCTCGATCGACCAGAGCGCAGTTTCCGCCGCAAACGCGATGATGATTTGAGTTTGTTGAATGCAAAACCCGGTATCGACAAGTCCGGCATTAAAATTACCTCGGGTTTATTGGCTGGTGAAACCATCATGCTCTTGCTTGAGCGCTTGTCGAATGAAGCCTCGCGTAGCGGAAATTTTGATCAACTCGTCATTCCATTTCGTGCCGTCGCCACCGATATCAATACCGGCGAAGCGGCCGTATTGAAAAGCGGCAATCTTTCGATCGCGATGCGAGCCAGCATGTCGATTCCGGGCGTGCTGCGCCCAGTAAAAATTGGCGATCAACTTTTGGTCGATGGCGGCATCGTCAATCAAGTGCCGGTCGATGTTGCACGCGGCATGGGCGCCGATATAGTGATTGTGGTCGATGTCGGCACGCCACTGGCAACGCTTGATGAAAATGCTTCCATCCTTTCGTTCGCCGATCAACTCGGCAGTTTGATGACAGTGAGTAATACAAAAAAGGCGCTCGAAAGTCTTGGGCCAAAGGATATTTTGATTCAACCGGCACTCGCAGACAAAGTACGTACCGGTGATTTTCTCAAAGTGAAACTAGCGCTTGAAATCGGCGATCAAGCCGCACGCGAAGCTAGTCCGCAATTGGATGCGTTGGTGCGGCCAGGCGTAAGTAAAAGTGACGAAAAGCGTATTGCCGTTGCCGAAAAATACCAACGCGAAAAACCATTGATAGAATTTGTTCGCCTGAACAACAAGACTCGTTACGCCGACGCTGTGCTGTTAGCACGATTGAATATTGCAACCAACCAACATTTCAATGTCGATAAAGTCGAAGCCGGTATTCGTCGTTTGTATGGTCTGGGTACCATTGATAGCGTGACCTACGATATGGTCGAAGAAAATGGCAAAAGTGGTTTAGTGGTTGATGTTAAACCGCAAAGCTTTGGCCCCAATTATCTGGAAACCGGGCTTAATACCTATTCCGATTTTCGTGGTGATTTCGTTTTCAATATTCGTGCCGGCATCTTACTGAACCCAATCAATAAACTTGGTGGAGAAGTACGATTGTTGGCTCAATTGGGTAGCGAGCCAGCCATCTTCGGCGAATATTTTCAGCCACTGGATATTAAAGGCCGCTATTTTTTTGGTGTAAAAGGTGGCTTTGAAAATCCGCAACTTAATTATTTTGGCAGCAACGGAAATCGCATCGCCCAATATGAATTACCCAACTGGGGTTTTGATTTATACACTGGCCGCGAGTTTGGTAATTACGGTGCCGCTACCATTGGCCTGCGGCAACGGAGTGGCGAAGCCAAGTTATTAATCGGCACCACAAGTGTTGTCAATAATGATTTTGATATCGGCGAAGCCTATTGGAATCTTACTTTTGATCGACTCGATAGTTTTCAACTACCGCGTAGCGGTACATTCGCATCGCTCGGACAAACCCTTGGCCGCAAGGATTTAGGCTCGGACAATAATTACAATCAAATCAATTTCGACATTATCTATGCTCATGCGCTTGGTGCGCATTCTGCATATGGCGGGCTGCGTTATCACGACACCGTTTCAGGCAGCGCACTGCTACAAAATCAGTATCGGCTTGGCGGTGTAACGCGAATGGCGGGCTATCGTCCGAATGAATTATTCACTTCAAATTACGCCCTCGGATTCATCGGCTACACCTATGAACTCGGTCGTCTATTAAACCGCCCCGCAATTGTTGGCGGCACGATTGAATACGCCGATTTATGGGAAGACGGCTCAAGTCATAGACAGGAATTAAACGCGAGCGCCTACTTCGGTTTCGATTCCTGGCTCGGTCGTTTTCTATTCGGCTACGGCGCCCGCGAAAGCGGCGAAGGCAGTTTCTTTCTCGAGCTGGGACGGAATCGGTAAGCCGTAGCCCGGGTCACGCTTCATCGACCCGGGGTGACACCTCGCATTCCCGGGTCGGTGGAGCGTGACCCGGGCTACGATGTTTCTTGAAAAGCATCGCAGGTTTTTCGCGCCTTACGGACGCTCCCACGGTTTTATGTTTGTGGCCTTTTTGATTTTTTTATAGACACAATCGCGGACCTACCCGTGTCGGTGGAGCGTGACCCGGGCTACGTTGTTGGATTACTTATTTTTTCAGTTCCAATCAAGCCTCGCAATTCCGCTTTCAGCATCAGGCCATCATCATGTAGATAACGGCGTTCATCGCGCCAATGTGGAAAATGTTTTTCTACTTCACGCCAAAAACTGCGTGAATGATTGCGATGTACCAAATGGCAAAGCTCGTGTACCAACACATATTCAAAGGCCGAGGCTTTTCCGAGTACGAGCGACAAGTCCATCAATAAGCCGTCGCCCGGGCTTAGCGAGCCCCACAGCGATGACAATGATCGCACTTTAATGGCTAATGGTGCGCTGGGGAATGACGGTAAATATTTGGGCAGCCAGGTGCCGATGTCTTTGCGGGCTTCTTGTAAATAAAATTCTTTTAATGCCCGTTTTGCCTGTGGCAAGCCTGCTTTGGATGGCAGCGAGATAATAATATTTTCGTCGTGCAAACTGACATGTGCAAATTTTGCCTCGTTCCATTGCACAGGCAAACGCAGGCCGCGCAGTGAAATATCCGTGGCTTGATATAATTCTAATGCGCTTTTGATGGCAGTATGTGGCCGCTTCAGCCATTGCGATTCGAGCCAATCATGGTGCTCGGTCAGGAACTGTTTTGCCAGTCGATCGGAGCAGCGGGCGGGAATGGTGAGTCGCACACCTTTTTCGGTAACAATAAGTCGCAGCCGACGCGCACGTGCATCGTGCACGCAACGCACTTCAATCACTTCACCCGAAGCCAAAGCTATTGGCCAAAGTGCAATAGTGCTGGCGGGTTTGTCGGGCTTTAGAAAAGCGAACATGCGTTTAGTTTAACGGGAAAATTGTGCTTAAAAGTAAAGCCG
>JAYSXB010000188.1:0-24829 GCA_043717775.1 Arenimonas sp. | reverse complement strand
GATATCGATCACGGCTTCTTATCGCTTGCGTACTAAATTATTACATCTACTACTGAATTGACTTAAAGCTGTTAACAGACATCTGCAAGATTGGACTTCACTCCGCTCTACAGACGCCCGCACAAATTTCCTGCGCACACTGTCAAAGATCTTATTGCGTGGATTCCGAAGAATCCGTCCCGAGGCGTTTCGCTCAAGGGAGCCGCACATTATAGGGCATAAAACTGGGTCGTCAATAGTGAAAACCGATTTTTTTGCCGCACCGCGTCACAACAAGCTGCCGAAGAACAGCTGCTTGCCGTTAGGGGTTCTCATACTAACTGATATTGAATGTTTTTGAAAAGCCTAAATCAAAACACGATGCAAAACCTCATGCTTTAACGAGATCTATTTTTGCAAATCCACGCTTGCCAAGCTGTAACAACAAGCTTTGTCCTGCATGAAAACTTATTTCGCGATCTTCAACAATAACACCATCGATTCGCACCGCACGCTCGACAATTTTACGATTTGCTTCGGCACCAGACGGCGCCAAACCTGCAGCGCGCAATAATGCACCCAGTCGAATGCCTTCTTCTGCCACCGCAATATTTTGCGTGACCAAATCGGTTGGCACTGCGCCGCCTTTGACGACTTCGTTCCAATGCGTGATTGCTGATTCACCCGCGCCCGCGCCATGAAAGCGATCTACCAGTTCACAGGCCAGCTGCACTTTGAAATCACGCGGGTTTTGACCAGCCGCAACATCGCGCTTCATCTGCTCGATATCGTCCAGTGATTTTTCGAACGAAAGCAGCGTAAACCACCGCCACATCAACTCATCGGAGATCGACATGGTCTTGCCGAAAATATCGTTCGCAGGCTCATTGATGCCAATGTAATTGCCCAATGATTTACCCATTTTATTGACGCCATCCAGGCCTTCCAGCAATGGCATGGTCAATACAATCTGCGGTGGCAAGCCGGCATTCTCTTGAAGCGCGCGTCCCATCAGTAAATTAAATTTTTGATCAGTGCCGCCCAGTTCCACATCGGCCTTTAATGCAACCGAATCGTAACCCTGTACCAACGGGTATAAAAATTCATGGATGGCAATCGGTTGCTGGCCGGTAAAACGCTTATTGAAATCATCGCGTTCCAGCATGCGTGCGACCGTGTGCTGGGCGGCAAGTTTGATCATGTCGGCCGCGCTCATTTGACCAAACCATTCGGAATTAAAACGCACCTCGGTTTTGTCTTTATCCAGCACTTTGAAAACCTGATCGGCGTAAGTTTTAGCATTCGCCAATACGTCTTCGCGAGTTAAAGCTTTACGAGTGACATTCTTGCCGGTGGGGTCGCCGATCATGCCGGTGAAGTCGCCAATCAGGAAAATAACGGTATGACCCAAATCCTGGAATTGGCGCATTTTGTTTAAAAGCACCGTGTGGCCGATATGTAAATCCGGCGCAGTCGGGTCAAAACCGGCCTTGATTCTTAACGGGCGACCGAGCTTTAAACGCGCTTCGAGTTCTTCGATTTTGAGTATTTCTTCTGCACCCCGACCTATCAGGGCAAGGCTTTGTGTGATCGTTGTCATAGTTTCTGGCTCTGGCCACTTCTAAAGTGACTATTGAATCACGAACCCAAAGTAGCTCGCGAAGTTAAGTTAAAGTTAAACCTTTCTGAACAAAAAATCCAGTAATTACAAGGGTTTGACGCAGGGTTTTAATCTTGGTTATCTTTGCTGTTCTTGCACTGGCCGGTTTTACCGACGGAGTTCGTTTTGCAGCATCCTAAAATTGACAATGCACTTTCACGCTGGACTCGCGAACATTGGTTTCTTGCCGGCGTGTTCAGTGTAGTCGGTACGATGGTCATAGCCATTGCCCCGGGCATGGCCAATGCCATGCGTGAACCGGCCACCATATTGCGAGAAGAAAATGTTTCGTTGGCCTTGCCCGAAGCCAAAGAAGCGCAAAGCGCCGATGCCGGGAGTGGTTGGCATTATGTATTGGTAAAAAAGGGCCAAACCCTGACCCATGTTTTCAAAGAACTCAATCTGCCCTTGAAGTCCATGCGGCAAATGATGGTGGTTTCCGGCGCCCGCAAAGACATGTCCAGAATTGGCCCCGGCAAAGAACTCGCTTTTGAATTGAGTGCCAAGGGCGAATTGAAGACACTGGCATTTGATCGTGATGAAGGCACCCGCATCGAATTGGTGCTGGAAGATGGAAAAGCTAAAGAA
This sequence comes from Arenimonas sp., assembly GCA_043717775.1. Lineage (GTDB taxonomy): Bacteria > Pseudomonadota > Gammaproteobacteria > Xanthomonadales > Xanthomonadaceae > Arenimonas. Next base: position 22,602 of record JAYSXB010000188.1, on the reverse strand, counting down.
AATATTATCCAGCGCGAAGTCGATCAGGAAGTTGCGATTGCATCGGGCGTGATTAAAAAATCTTTTTCTTTTGATGCCAAACAAGCCGGCTTGACGACTTCATCGATCAATAAACTGGCCGATGTATTTAAATACGACATCGACTTCGTAGAAGACTTGAACGATGGCGATACTTTTCATGTGGTGTACGAAGACCAGTGGCGCGAAGGACAGCGCATGGGCAACGGCGCGGTACTGGCAGCACGCATTGTGACGCGCGGAAAAACTTACACTGCATACCGTTTTAACAAAAATGGTGAAGCCCAGTATTTCGATCAAAATGGCAATCCGCTGAAAAAAGTATTGATGCGCATTCCAATAGAATTTGCACGTTTATCTTCGACATTCGGCATGCGCAATCATCCGGTTTTGGGCCGTATGCGCATGCACAAAGGGGTGGATTATGCGGCCGGCACCGGCACCCCGATTATGGCCGCAGGCGATGGCCGTGTGAGCTTTGTTGGTTGGAAAAATGGCTATGGTCGTGCGGTGGTTTTGGACCACGGACAAGGCCGTAGTACCCTCTATGGCCATATGTCGGCATTTGGCAAATACAAGATGGGCGCGCATGTAAACCAAGGCGTCACCATTGGTTATGTTGGCATGAGCGGCTTGGCGACCGGCCCACATTTACACTACGAATTCATGGTCAACAAAGTGCAAGTAAATCCGTTGAAAGTCACCATGCCAAAACCACTTCCGCTGGATGGCGCTCAATTGGCTTCTTTCAAAGCTACCATCGCGCCATCGATTGCAAAAATGGACACCATGGAACGTGGACTACAGTTCGCAAAACGCTAAACTTCGCCAATGAATAATGAAAAAACTATAACGCCCACTTTTGATAGTGGGCTTTTTATTGGCCTGATGTCGGGTACCAGCCTGGATGGTGTCGATGCCGTTTTGATTCGGTTTGAGCCCGACACTAAAGTCGAGTTCGCGCGCACTTACGCGTTGCCAACCGCGTTGGTAAAAAATCTTTTGGCCTTATCGCAAACCGATGCGCCTATTCATCTGGATGCCGTTGGTCGTCTTGATACTGAACTCGGTCAGTGCTTCGCTTCGATCGTCCATCAATGCCTGCAAGATGCCGACATGGCTGCCGATAAAATCACGGCCATTGGTTCGCATGGCCAGACACTTCGCCACGCTCCGAATGGCGAGCATCCCTTCACCCTACAATTGGGCGATGCCCACATCATTGCAGAACGCTGTGGCATTGATACCGTGGCGGATTTTCGTCGGCGTGATGTCGCCGCTGGTGGTCAGGGCGCGCCATTGGTGCCGGCATTTCATGCGGCGGTATTTTCCAAGCCCGATGAAGAACGTGCCGTACTAAATATTGGCGGCATTGCCAACCTGACCTTCTTGCATCGCGATGGCCAAATCCGTGGTTTTGATACTGGTCCCGGCAATGGTTTGATGGATGCCTGGTGTCGGCAACATCATAATAAAAATTATGACGAGAATGGTGAGTTCGCTGCTTCTGGAATTGTGCATGCCGAGCTATTGCAGCGGTGCTTGAATGATCCGTGGTTTGCATTGGCGCCACCGAAATCGACCGGCCGTGATCTGTTTAATTTGCAATGGCTACAGGCAAAAATGCAGGGAGCGGATATTTCGTCCGCTGATGTGCAAGCCACCCTTACCCGGCTTACCGCACACACAATTGCCACTGCATTACAGGCTGAAATACCCGCGTGCCAGCGTATGTTGGTCTGCGGTGGTGGTGGCCATAATCCAGTGTTGATGCAGCATCTTGCTGACTTATTGGGCTCGTCTATGCAGATTGATTCAACATCCGCGCACGGACTAGATCCCGATTATGTTGAAGCGGCAGCGTTCGCCTGGCTAGCAAAAGAAACGCTTGCGAAGCGTCCCGGGAATTTGCCTGCTGTCACTGGTGCGAAGGGTTTGCGCGTGTTGGGCGTGGTGTATCCGAAATAGCGCTATCTGAACCTCGCCTTCATTCGTAGGAACGTCCTTTAGGCGCGACAAATCACGCCATATCTGTCGCGCCTAAAGGACGCTCCTACGAACAAAAAAATTCTTAATTACTGCCGTCTTTGTTGATCATGTAAGACGGTGCATCGTCGGGTAATTCGGAAAACGAATTAATCGCTTCCATAAAAGCGCGCGATTCGTCTTCATTCCAGGCACCGTTCAAGCGTGCTATGTCACCGGGGATGGGGGCAGGATCTGGTTCAGCCATACCAAGCGCTTGTTTGACTAACAACAACAATACGTCGTTTAACGGCCAACCCTTCTGACGCGCGAGTTCCTTCACACGGTTCGCGACACGGTCGTCAATATCACGGAGTAGAAAGTCGGCCACAGAGTTTGATTATGATTGGGGGGAGTCCAGATTAACCCTAGTTCGCAGCCAAAGGAATACCAATAATGCTGGTAATACAGCTGCTGTTGAGAAAATGAAGAATCCCGTGTAACCCATGGCGTTCAGATGACCCAATGTGATTGAGCCCCATTGTAAGAAAGAGGCCGCCTCAACGGTATTTTCCTGACTTTGAACAATTCCATTCACACAAACGGTAGCCGACGAGTCAGCAAAAAATGGAGCTGACCAATTTATTCCTTGGAATGTAGGCAACTTGAAGTCGCCGCCTTCCACCATTAAGCCTGAAAAACCACCCACTAATTTGCCAGGCAGCGCCACTAGCGAGGAAAACAATGCATATTGAGTCGCGGTGTATTGCTTGTTCACCAACATGCTTAACCAGGCAACGGCGGCTGTGCCTAAGAATCCACCTGATAAGTTCTCACCACATATCACACCAATAAATACCAGCAGCTTTTCGGTAACTCGCATATCAACCCACTTCCAGACAAATGGATTAAACAGACTATATGAAGCAATCAAATCCTGATTGTAGTTGAGCGATAACAAGACAAATAACAAATTTGATGCGGCGCCGATAATGATTCCGATAATCAATGTGCGCTGAGCGCCAAACTTGATAACGCTGACAGCTCCAAGAAATGCACCTGCAATGCCAACAATAACACCGAATAATTTTGACACGACAGCAATATCAGCTTTTGTAAAGCCGCTATCCAAGTAAAACGGAACGGCCATCACACCAATCATTTGATCGGATATTTTGAACCAACCGATGAAAAACAATAACCCAACACCCAACCAGCCTGCGTAACGCTTAAAGAAGTCACTAAAAGGCCCTATAACGCCTTCTCTGAAAGCATTCTTTGTGCTTGGCGGCCTAGCAATGCGGTTTACAGGCTCCTTCGACAATAAAACTGCCAACATTGGAATTAGTAAAATTAGTGCCATAGTCATATACACTTTTGGCCATGGCACGCTTTCGGCCATAAACAACGCAATTGCACCAGATATCATCAATGCAAGTCGATAACCAAGTGTGTATGTCGCTGCCAATGCACCTTGAGACTCTATCGGCGCTATTTCAACTCGATATGCATCAACGACCGTGTCTTGGGTAGCTCCGGCAAATGCGGCAAACACGGTTAAAAGTGCGAATGCATTAAGGCCACCACAAGGGGTTCGCTGCGCCATTAAGATCAAAGCACTCATGAGTGCTATCTGCGCAAGTAACAACCAGCTTCTTCTTTGACCTAAGCGTCCAATTATCGGCAAGCGAACTCGATCAACTGCAGGCGCCCACAAGAACTTGAACGAGTATGCCAGACCAGCAAGACTAAAAAATCCGATGCTCGTCAACGACAAACCGCTCTCTTTTAACCATGCGGACAAGGTTCCGCCTACTAGCAAGAAGGGCAATCCTGCAGTAAATCCGAAGAAAAACATGATGAGCGCGGAGGGTTGCGAAAATGCTTTGAATAGACCTGGTTTCGATACCGCTGCACTCATAAATACTCCACGAGATAAGGTGCGTGATCGGAAAATCTTGGCTCCGGGAAAATCTCGCAATGCTTCAAACGCTTTTTCATCTCCGGGCTTACTACCTGGTAATCAATGCGCCAGCCAACATTTTTGGCGCGCGCTGCACCGCGTTGACTCCACCAGGTGTAATCTTGGCCTTCGGGTTTCAAATGACGATAACTATCAACCCAGCCGTGTTGTTCAAATAATTGGCTTAACCATGCGCGTTCTTCCGGCAAATAGCCGGAATTTTTTTCATTGGATTTTGCGTTCTTGATATCTTTTGGCGTGTGGGCAATATTCCAGTCGCCGCAAATCACATAGTCGCGTCCGTTAGCCAGCCACTCTTGATAAATCGGCGTGATCCAGTCCATCACTTTGAATTTAAATTGCTGGCGCTCTTCTTTCGATGAGCCCGAGGGCAGATACAAAGACACCACACTCAAATTACCGAAGCGCGCTTCGATATAGCGGCCTTCTTCATCGAATTCAGTCCAGCCCAGGCCGGTGCGTACTTCGTCAGGCTTTTTCTTCGAGTAAATAGCGACACCGGAATAACCTTTTTTTGTCGATGCGTCCCGAAAAAAATTATGATAGCCGGGCGGATGGAACTGGCTGTCATCAAGCTGATCGCGCTGTGCTTTGGTTTCTTGCAAACACAGGACATCGGCGTTCTGCTGTGCCAGCCAGTCATAAAAACCTTTGGTGGCGGCAGAACGAATGCCATTGGCATTGAAGCTGATTATTTTCATAGTGATGTCAGCAGTACGCGGTGATGAATGAGCGAGATCAAGAGTAGCTGAAAATCTGTTTTATATGAAATCCCGAGGTGGTGCGCTGTTCAGACCAGCAGATTTGATAGACTAAACATCCGCTCACCCATCACTTCTCACGGCTCACCCAATGCAACCCTACCAACGCGAATTTCTTGAATTGGCGATCAGCAAACAGGTCCTTCGCTTCGGCGAATTTACCCTAAAATCCGGCCGAGTGAGCCCGTATTTTTTCAATGCCGGTTTATTTGATTCAGGCAGTGCGCTCGCAAAGCTGGGCCAATGCTATGCCGCAACTTTGCAAGCAGAGGCATTTGAATTCGATATGTTATTCGGCCCAGCCTACAAAGGCATTCCATTGGCAACCAGTCTGGCCATTGCCTTGGCGGCCAAAGGGCAAGACGTTCCGGTGGCCTTTAATCGTAAAGAAGCAAAAACCCATGGCGAAGGCGGCAGCTTGATGGGCGCGAAATTAGCAGGCCGCGTGCTGATTGTTGATGACGTAATTACCGCCGGCACCGCCATTCGTGAATCGATTGAAATCATCAAGCAAGCAGGCGCAACTGCTTGCGGTGTGTTGATTGCCCTTGACCGAGAAGAACGCGGTCAAACCGGAACACGTTCGGCTGCACAGGAAGTCACCGCTGAATTCGGCTTGCCGGTAATGGCCGTGGCTGGATTAACCCAACTGTTGCAATTGACCGAAGAAAATTCAGCGCTACAGGCTTACAAACAAGCTTTAGTGGCGTATCGTTCGCAGTATGGAAGTGAGGCTTAAGGAATCAATATGAAAACCCGTTCACTGCTCGCACTCGCGATTATCACCGGCTTATTAGCCAGTGGTTTGAACGCTGAAGAAAAGAAAAAGTTTTACCGCTGGGTCGATAAAAACGGCAAGGTACAAGTGAGTGATCAATTACCGCCAGAGGCAGTGAATCAAGCGCGTACTGAAATTAATGCCAAGGGTTCCAGCACTATTTCTGGCACGGTTGATCGTGCACTGACCGCAGAAGAACGCGCCGCACAAGCACAACAAGCGAGCACCGATGCCGCAGCGAAAAAAATTGCCGACCAGCAAAAACGTGTTGAAGATGCGATGTTGATTAACTACGCAACCGAAGACGATTTACGTCGTACCTATAAAGAGCGTATTGATCTGCTGCAGCAAACGATTGAATCGACCGACATCAGCATTAAAAGTATTCGCGGTAGCCTGACCGGTATGTTGTCGCAGGCGTCGGAAGCTGAATTGGCAAAGCGCCCGGTGGACCCTGTGCGCACAAAACAAATTCAAGACATGCACAATGAATTGGTAAAACAACAAACCGCACAAGTAGCGAGCCATGGCGACGTGAAAACCATGGAAGAAGAATTCGCCGTTGTGTTGGCACGTTATCGCGAGCTGCGCGGTACGGGAACAGCGCCAAGCGCGGCTCCGGCGACGGCTCCGCCTGTTGCGCAAACACCAGCAGCACCATCGAATTAACTGGCGGTGCTGGCCAGCTCAAGTGATGCGTAGGAGGCCCCTTGGGGGCGACGTAATGCATCGCTTTTTTCAAGGCCGGCTTACCGGCTATAGCTAATTCATCCAATAATCCCGTGGTGTACTGGTCTGGATTACTGGTGCCTAGCTATATTTTTAAATAGTAGGAGCGCCTTTAGGTGCGACCGACTCTTGCCAGACCTTTCGCGCCTAAAGGCGCTCCTACGAAGGGCGCAAAGCGCGGGGCCTACGATTTGCAAACATCAAAACGGCAAACTTAAACTCGGGTCCACCGTCAATAATTGCTGGCGGAATGCCGACCGAATACGCGTTAATGCCTCATTGTCTTTAGCGTCGAATCGCAGCACCAAAACAGGCGTGGTGTTGGATGCTCGCACTAAACCCCAGCCGTCAGACCAATCGGCACGCATACCGTCGATGGTTGAAATACGGGCGCCTTCAAATTTTGCCTGGGCGACGAATTTTTCGATAAAGCTATATTGCTCGCCTTCGGCAACCGGTACTTTAATTTCCGGGGTCGATACGCTTTTCGGCAAGGCGCCGAATACTTCGTCGGCGTCTTCCGGGCTTGCCGCCAGAATTTCCAGCAAACGCGCGGCAGCATACAAGCCATCATCAAAACCATACCAGCGTTCGCGGAAGAAGAAGTGGCCGCTCATTTCGCCAGCCAGCTCGGCTTCGGTTTCTTTCATTTTGCTCTTGATCAACGAGTGGCCGGTCTTCCACATCAGCGGGCTACCGCCATAACGCAAAATATGCGTCGGTAATAAATTGGTGCACTTCACGTCATAGATAATGCAGGCGCCGGGATTGCGTTCAAGTACGTCGGCGGCAAATAGCATTAATAATTTATCCGGATAAATCATTTCGCCCGAGCGTGTGACCACACCCAAACGATCACCGTCGCCATCAAGCGCCAAGCCAATATCCGCACCAGTGCGTTGTACGACTTGGATTAATGAGACCAGATTGTCAGGGTCACTTGGGTCGGGATGATGATGCGGGAAAGTACCATCAATTTCGCAAAATAGTGGTTCAACTTCAGCACCGATGGCTTCAAGCAAACGTGGCGCTAACTCACCTGCCGCACCGTTACCGCAATCGATGACGACGCGCAGCTTGCGTTCAATTTGAATGTCGCTGCTGATCCGCGTGATGTAATCATCGGCAATATCGCGCGGGATGACTGAGCCGTTGGTTTCACTGCGATGGAGTTTGTTTTCGGAAATGCGCGCGTACAACATCTGGATCGCATCGCCGGATAAAGTTTCGCCATCGACCACAATTTTGAAGCCATTGTAATTGGATGGGTTATGGCTACCAGTAATGGAAATACCAGTGCCGGTACGAAGATGGAAGGTACCGAAATACACGACCGGTGTTGGCACTAAACCTAGATCAATGACATCGCGACCTGCCAGGCGCAGACCGTCGATCAGCGCTTGCGATAACTCGGGTGACGACAAACGACCGTCACGGCCGACGACAATGCTGCGAATGTTTTTTTCATGCATCAAGCTACCGACAGCATGGCCAATTAATTTAGCAATCGAGGCATCCAGGGTTTCGCCCATAATGCCGCGTATGTCATAGGCACGAAAAATACTGCGATTCACCAAAATTTTGGCGACCGCTGTGCGCTCTTCGGTAGGGCGTACGAATACGGGCTTTTCATTTGGACGCGAGATCTCGCCGGTCTCCTGCAGCTGTGCCAAGGTGAGCTCTTCTACCTTATCAACCGTGACAGCATTTTTAGACTTCATGAGCTTAGGCAAGAAAAATACTGCCAAACCTGCAGCAAGGAAAAGTAAACCTAAAACAAATTCGCCAATGCCTTTAAGTCCTGCCAACCCTGCTGGTGCGTCGGGTGCAACGGCAATGACTTTCAGGGGTGTGCCGGCTATTTCGACAGCACCAATATCAACCGCTGCGCGGAGCGCTTCTGCATCGCCAGCTTCGGCAATATCAAAACGACCTTGTCGCAAACTAACATAGGCACCGCTGGGCGCCGCATTGGCAATGGGTGTCACCAAATCTTTTATTGGCAGGCGCACATAGGCTACCGATAAAAGTTGGCCTTGCTCATCATTCACCGGCGCCGCTAGCGCGATACGCGGACCGCCCTTATCCATGGCAATGGCAAGATAACTTGTTTTTTTATCGAGCGCAGTTTCCAACACGGCTAGTTTGCCGAAACCAAATGCCTGCGGATCGGTATAGGCGGCTTTTAAATCGGGCGGATAAAAATCTACTTGTTCTACTTCCGGCCAACCTTCGGAAACTATCGTGCGCGCAGCAGCAACATCGCCACGCTTAATCGCTGCAATCACGGTATTGCGTTCGCGAGCTACATTAAGTTTGTCGATAGCGCGCTTCACTACCGGATTAACCAACTGCACAATTTGACTGCGCTTAACTTCAACGGTCTCGGTCAGGCGTTGATCGGAATAGACGTTATAGCCTTTCCAGATTAACCATAATGCCAACACGGCGCACAAGCCTGCGACCAAAGGCCGCCAGCCGCCCGCTTTCAATGCATTCAAATCAATCGATGGTTTTTTCATACATTTCCCCTGTGCTCAATCATCACCGCACTCCGTCTGCATTTAAAGCATTCAAAATCGATGTTCGAGTTCTTCCTTGATTTTTTATATTCAGGCATCAACGCAACCCCGTATGGCCAAAGCCGCCATCTCCACGCGTGCTTTGTTCAAATTCCTGCACTTGCTTGAAACGGGCCCGCGCAATCGGAAGCAGTACCAATTGTGCAATACGATCGCCCGGATGAATAGTAAAAGCGGTATTTCCACGATTCCAGGTACTGACCATCAAGGGTCCTTGATAATCGGCGTCAATCAGCCCGACCAAATTCCCGAGCACGATGCCGTTTTTATGTCCCAGCCCGGAACGCGGCAATAAAATCGCGCATAAGTTCGGATCGCCAATATGAATTGCCATGCCGGTCGGAATTAATTGCGCTTCGCCCGGTTGCAAAGTAATCGCTTGTTCGCACAGAGCACGCAAGTCCATACCGGCCGAACTTGCGGTTGCGTAATCGGGTAGCGGAAATTCATTGCCCAGACGCGAATCCAGAATTTTTAATTCGATCTCGCCGTTCAAGATTTTGACTCCAATTGCTTGGCTATAATTCTTAGTAATGCAGCGGCAACTTGATACTTGCTGTCTTTGCCGATATCAAAGCGTTCGGTTTTTGAAAATACCGTCAAGGCATTGTCTTCACTTTCAAAACCAATACCTGCACCGGCGACATGATTGGCAGCGATCAAATCCAGATTTTTTCTCTCCAGTTTTCCGCGTGCGTAATGTTCCACCTGTTCGGTTTCAGCAGCAAAACCGACCACGCATTTTGGACGCAGCGCATGCGCTGCCACCTCCGAAAGAATATCGGCCGTCGGCACTAAATCCAGATCCAGACAACCTTGGGTTTTCTTGATTTTCTGTGCGGCTTGCTGGGTCGGTGTGAAATCGGCGACCGCAGCTGCACCGATATACACATCCTGATTTTCCAGAGCATTCAACACCGCAACCCGCATTTGCGCAGCACTGCGAACATTGCTGCGGCTGACATTAAATGGCGTGCATAAACTCACCGGACCCGCGATAAGCGTGACTTCGGCTCCCATGGCGCGCGCTGCCGCTGCCAAAGCGAAACCCATTTTGCCACTGCTTCTATTGCCGATAAAACGTACCGGATCAATATCTTCAAACGTCGGGCCCGCAGTAATAAGGATTTTTTTACCAGCGAGAATTTGCGGCAAACTTTGCGCAACCAGCGCGTCAATAATGTCTTGCGGTTCGCTCATGCGGCCAGCGCCCACTTCGCCACAAGCTTGTTCGCCTTCGGCAGGGCCGACAAATTGCACGCCGCGTTGTTTCAAGACCGACACATTGGCCTGCGTTGCTGCATTGGCCCACATCAAACGATTCATTGCCGGCGCGCAGGTAATGGGTGCGTCACTGGCCAAACAGACCGTGCTCAGTAAATCATCGGCATTGCCTTGCACCAAGCGTGCAATCGAATTGGCACTGGCGGGGGCAATTAAAATTCGGGTGGCCCAGCGCGCCAATTCAATATGGCTCATTGCCGCTTCGGCGGCTTCGTCCCACAAACTGGTGCGAACCGGAAAGCCCGACAAGGCCTGAAAAGTGGTGGCACCGATAAAGTGCTGGGCGCTTTGCGTCATCACCACTCGCACTTCTGCGCCTTGGTCACGAAGACGCCTCAGCAAATCAGCCGACTTATACGCGGCAATTCCGCCGCATACGCCCAATAGAATTTTTTGTCCTGCCAATGCACTCACGTAGGAATTTTCCGACAGTGTTTCAAGCGCTTAGCTTACCCGATTTGCAGACTTTCCCGATGTTTGCCGGGTTGGAGTTGCGGTAAATTTTTGTCATGCATATACGTGACTGGCCTCTGCACGAAAGACCCCGCGAGAAATTATTAGCGCGCGGTGCCGCTTTTTTATCCGATGCCGAACTGATCGCGATCTTTCTGGGTTCCGGCCAGCGCGGGCAATCGGCGGTGGATACCGGTCGCTATTTGCTGCATCAACAAAACGGCTTGCGTGGCTTACTGGACTTGTCTGCCAAGGAACTGGCAAAGTTAAAAGGGCTCGGGCCCGCGCGTGCTTGTGCCTTGATCGCCGCGTTGGAGCTAGGAAACCGCCACTTGGCCTTGCGATTAGAACGCGGCGAAGCACTTACCGACCCGCGCAAGGCCGGTGATTACTTCGCCAGAAGATTACGCTCATTACCGCATGAGGTATTTGCCTGCATGTTTCTCGACAATCAGCACCAATTACTCGCTTATGAAGAATTATTCACTGGCAGCCTGGACGGCGCTGAAGTGCACCCGCGCGAGGTGCTAAAAAACTGCCTTAAACACAATGCTGCTGCGGTTATCTTTGGTCACAACCACCCGAGCGGGAATCCGCAGCCCAGCGCGGCCGACCGCGCAGTGACCGCAAGACTCAAACAAGCCCTGGCTTTACTGGATATCCGCTGTCTTGACCATTTCATTATTGGCGACGGGCCGCCGACCTCAATGGCCGAGCTGGGCCTGCTTTAAAAAACTGGTTCTTGCGTGCATTGTCGTATAAGTTATAGCAGCGATAAACCGTCGCGCCATGAGCCACCCGTGATTCTAGGTTACGCCACGCTGTATCAAGCCGATGCGAGTGAGTCCGCGCTGCCTGACGCGAAGGCTGCCCGCGAGCTTTTGGCACAAAAACGCCCCGACATTATTACTCGGCTCGGAGCCCGGATTTTAAGCATCGCCAGTGGCAAGCCAACGACTAAATATTTGGATGCTGCTTTGCTGGGAACGGCTCGATTAGGGCTTCGACACGGCAGCTTCGGTGCCGATTTTCATCATTATCATAATGAAGACCATGTGCTAGACCTTGCTGAACGCCGCTTGGGCAAAATGATCGAGCAATGCGGTTTAGACGCCATGCCGCCCGAAGATTGGCTGGCACTGGTCTTGTTTTCGGCCTGCCATGACTTACGCCAACGCGAAACTAAAGACGCTCCAGGCCCGGTTGGCGGCAATGAGGCCTCTAGTATTTCCGAGACTTTCCGTATTCTTGATGCCTGTGGTTTTGATCAAATAAGCGATCGCTCGATTTACGTGGCGATGGAACTGATGATTGCCGGCAGCACTTTTGACCCCCGATTAAGCGAAGCCAGTCCCGATACCGCCAACCTTACCGGTGGCGCTTTAGCCCGCAGTCTGGGCTTATGGCTCGATGGCGTTAATCCCGCCTGGCGGCAAGATCACGATGCCAGACGCGGCGAGCGCCTGGGCCGCATGGCCGCCGATATTGATACCGCCAATGTGGGCGAAGCCTTTAGTTTACTGGGCCGCTCGGCCCTGCAATTGGCCGAAGAACAGTTAATGCGCCGTCGGCTAAGCCCCGAGCAACCCGAATCGGCCGAACAGGCCTTGAATTTTCTGTCTTACGGCCAACAGCATTATTTTTTCGATTTACACCGGTTTTCCAGCCGCGAAGCCGAGCGCGTATTCGGCCCGCAAAAACTGGCCAATAGCGAGAAAGTCCGCAGCACCAGTGCCGCACTCACCGCGCACTTTCAAAGCTCGCCAGCCACCAATGGCCGGGCCGTCATGGATGCTTTCGCAACGCTGTGCGCCGGAGCGTAGCCCGGGTCATGGCTCCACCTGACCCGGGGTTGGTTGCGGGTATGTACACAAAAACAAGATACAACTGTAGGAGCGCTCACGAGCGCGAAAACCTGCGACGCTGTTGAAAAATAGCGTAGCCCGGGTCATGGCTTCATCTGACCCGGGGATTGGGTCACGCTTCATCGACTCGGGAAGCATCGCGAAGAATTAGAAAGTCCCAAACACCTTGAAACCCAATAGCATCTCAAGTAAACCCACGTAACACAAAGAGTTGCCCGCCCCCCGGGTCAGGTGAAGCCATGACCCGGGCTACGTATTGCCGGTCTTCATGCCGCAAAAGCCAAAAAAAAAGCCGATCCACTAGGAATCGGCGTGCTCTAGACCCGGGGACGGGTGCTGAAAGGAGAGGATGTCTAAATCCTTGGAACACAGAATAAACAGTGAACATGACAGGCCGGTGACAGCGCAAGCACACCGGCACCCGCTACAATATGCGGTTCCACCTAATCAAGATTGAAGCAGTGAAAGACCATCTCAGCGAACTCGTCGCTCAAGCCATTCTGGATTTACGTCGCCACGGCAAGTTGCCGCAAGACGTAGCCACACCCGATTACGTTATTGAGCGCACCAAATCGCGCGATCACGGCGACTATGCAACCAATATCGCACTGCTGTTGGCAAAACCGGCCGGTATGAAGCCGCGTGATTTGGCCGAAGCCATTGTCGCCACTTTTTGCGATTCGCAGCATGTAGAAAAAGTCGAAATTGCCGGACCGGGTTTTATCAATTTCACGATTTCAAAAGCTTGCCGCTTCGGCACCGTGCGTCGCGTGCTGGAACAAGGCAGCGACTATGGTCGCGGCATTGCGCAATCGCGTGAATCGGTCACGGTCGAATTTGTTTCGGCCAATCCCAATGGTCCATTGCACGTCGGTCATGGTCGCGGTGCTGCATATGGCGCAACGGTCGCCAATTTACTCGAAGCCCACGGTCATACCGTGCAGCGCGAGTACTACGTTAATGACGCCGGCCGCCAGATGGACATTCTGGCCGTTAGCGTTTTTCTGCGTTACCACGAACTCGGCGGCGTCAATATGCGCTTCCCCGACAATGGTTATAAAGGCGATTACGTGGTCGATATTGCACGTGCCCTGCGTGCGCGCGAAGGCGACCGTTTGCGTCATAGCGCGATTGAAATTACCGACGGCCTGCCTGCCGATGAAGGCCAGGGCGGCGATAAAGAATTGCATGTCGATGCCTTGATCACCCGCGCCAAACAACTGCTTGGTGATGCCGATTACAAGATTTTATTCAGCGCCGGTCTGGACTGGTGTTTGAGTGATATTCGCAGTGATCTGGCAGAGTTTGGCGTGCATCACGATACCTTTTTCTCTGAACATTCCTTGATGACCGACGGTTATGTAAAGCGCGCGATCGACACCTTGCAAGCCAATGGTCATCTATTTGAAGAAGGCGGCGCGACCTGGTTTAAAGCCACTGCATTTGGTGACGATAAAGACCGTGTCGTTGTGCGCGAAAACGGTGCGACTACTTATTTTGCGTCCGACCTAGGTTACTTATTATCGAAATTCGAACGCGGTTTCGAGCGCTCGCTCTATATTCTGGGCGCCGATCATCATGGTTATATTGCACGCCTGAAAGCCGCAGCACAGGGCCTAGGTTTAGACCCGGCTAAAATCGAAATTCAATTAGTGCAATTCGCGATCTTGTTCCGTGGTGCCGAGCGCGTACAAATGAGCACGCGGGCCGGCAGCTTTGTTACCTTGCGCGAATTGCGTCAGGAAGTGAGTACCGACGCCGCACGTTTTTTCTACATCATGCGCAGCAATGACCAGCATCTGGATTTCGATCTTGAGTTGGCAAAAAGCCGCAGCAACGACAATCCGGTGTATTACATTCAATACGCCTACGCTCGCGTGTGCGCCTTGTTCCGCCAGTTGAAAGAAAAAAATCTTAGCTACAACGATAGCGCAGCGTTGGCATCCCGCAAATTATTAATTACACAGCAAGAAGATGAATTGCTCGGTGAACTAATGCGCTATCCCGAAATCATAGAAGCGGCCGCGTTGCACAGGGGCCCGCAAATACTGGCGAATTATTTACGTGAATTAGCGGCCGCTTTTCATGCTTTTTATAATGCCGAACCCATTTTAAATGCCGAAGAAGAATTGCGTCACGCCCGTCTGGGCCTATGCAAAGCCACCCAGCAAGTATTGGTGAATGGCTTGAATTTACTCGGCGTATCCGCCCCGGAGACAATGTAATGGCTTCAAAGAAACAAGCAAAGCGCAGTGGCAGTAGCAATGGCGGCATGCCCGCGTGGCTATGGGCATTTATTGGCCTAGCATTGGGTTTGATTATTGCCGGTTATTTCTTTCTTGGTGATGCTTGGAAAAATCGTAACAACGATCAGCCGACTCCCAACCCTGCGGCGGTGGCACCAGCTACACGCAGCGAAGATCCGGTCGCACAAGAGCCGACCGAAAAGCCAAAACCAAAGTACGATTTCTATACCTTGCTGCCAGAAAAAGAAGTGCTTATTCCCGATGCCGAATTACAAGCACAGGCCGATGCCGAAGCAAAAAGAAATGCCGCACCAAAACCCGCTGTCAATGCACCGGACTTGGTAACTGCAACACCGGAAACAGCGACGCCTACTGAAGCACGTTTTCTGATTCAAGCCGGCGCGTTCAAAAACCCCGATGAAGCCGAAAATCTGAAAGCAACGATTGCTTTGACCGGCGAAGTAGCACGAATCGAAAGCGCCGACATTAATGGCACGACCGTATATCGCGTTCGCCTCGGGCCTTACGGCACCGCCAGTTCGCTATCATCGGCTAAACAAGCCTTGTCGAGCCATGGGATTGAAGCGCAGGCCATAAAAGTGAAGTAGCAATAGCTTCAGGATTAACTGTGACTGCCGAGATAATGATTTAAGAAATCTCTGATTAATATAACAGCGACAAATTACACCCGCAGGAGCACTCACGAGCGCGAAAAATCTGCGACGCAAATAAACTGTGCGTCATCCATGCTCAGCACAAGACGTTTTATCTTATTTATTGACGCTGCAGATTCAAGATCGGTCGCGCTCGTGAGCGCTCCACACAGAGTGTTGGCTTAAGGCCGGCATGTCATCGGATTATTTAGAAGATAAGCAATATTGGGCACAGGCTGGCATTCATGTACAGTAGCTGCAAGTATGCAATGATTTTCCTGCGGCCAATGGGCTTGTAAAGGCAAGAGAATATCTCGATGGCAATTGCAGCTGCATTAACTCCCGACGAAGCCGAGCGCATGGAGGCGTTGCTGTCCTACGACGTGCTTGATACGCCGCATGAACCAGTATTCCAGGCCATTACCCGGCTGGCTGCCGCCATCACCGGCTCGCCTATCGCGCTCATCAGCCTGATCGATAAAGACCGGCAATGGTTCAAAGCAAACTGGGGTCTGGAAACCCGCGAAACACCACGCGATATTGCTTTTTGTTCGCACGCCATCCATTCCGATCAACTGCTTGAAATTCCCGATACGCTCAAGGATCAGCGTTTTTTTGATAACCCCTTGGTACAAGGTAATCCCAATATTCGTTTTTATGCCGGTCATCCGCTAGAAACCGATACCGGTTATAAACTCGGCACCCTTTGCGTAATTGATCGCAAACCAAAGCAATTAAGCGATGATCAAAAAAACGCCCTGAAAGAATTATCAACCGTCGTGATGCGTCTGTTTGAAGCGCATCGAAAAACACGCACCATCGAACAAGCCCTGCTACAAAATGAAGAACAGGTCCGGACAATTACCGACAACCTGCCGGCCATGATTTCCTATGTCGGCAATGATATGCACTATCGCTTTTGTAATGAAAAAGTTGCGACCACTTTCAACACCACGATCGATAATGTGCTTGGCAGACATGTGCGTGAAGTGCGTGGCGAAGCGATATACAAGGTCATACTGCCTTACATGGAAGCGGCATTGCGTGGTGAAACCGTGAGTTTTGAAGGCGAGGCCAACGTCGGCGACCGTCATTACTACTATCGCACGCACAATATTCCCGATATTGATGAAAACGCCTTGGTTCGCGGTTTCTACACCATGACCTTTGATTTGACCGATCAGAAACTAGCCGAACTGAAATTGAAAGCGAGTGAACATCGATTAAATTTGATTGCCGACAACATGCCGGCCGCTATCTGCTATATCGATCGCGACTATATTTACCGCTACAACAACGCCACCCACGCTCGCTGGCTGGGTCGTCCAGTGGAAAAAATTATCAATCGACCAGTTCGCGAAGTCAGTGGTGAAAATGCTTTCTTGATGCTCGAACCACAAATGGCACAAGCTTTTGCTGGCAAGCCAGTAGATTTTGAACTCGATGTAGAAAATAGCGGCAGTCAGCGCTATGTGCGCGGCAATGCCGTTCCAGATTTCGACGCAAACGGCAACGTCATTGGTATTTACGTGATGATGCAAGATTCCACAAAATTGAAACGCGCCCAGGAAAAACTGATACTGCTTGCACAGTTCGATTCGCTCACCTCATTGGCAAACCGTAATCGGCTCTACGACAAATTAAACGAAGCGCTCGCCCGCGGCAAACGCCATGGCAATAAATTGGCCGTGCTTTATCTGGACCTGGATAAATTCAAATCGATTAACGACACTTTTGGTCATGCCGGTGGCGATGCCGTGCTCTGCGAATTTGCGAACCGGTTGAAAGCCAGCGTACGAAAAACCGATACCGTCGCGCGAATTGCAGGTGATGAGTTTGTCATCCTGCTGGAAGACCTGCATACCACATCGGAAGCCGAACAAATTGCCAACACCATTCTCGATAATACCAAAGCACCGATGTTATTCGGTGATGTCGCATTGAATTTCTCGACCAGTATCGGCATTGCCATTGCCGACATAAATGACACTTCCGAGAGCCTAATCAAACGCGCCGACAAAGCACTTTATTCCGCGAAAGCTGCCGGACGAAGTACTTCAAAAGTTGCCATTGGCAATTCGTAGCAGCCCGCTTGAGGCCGATATTATGTAGCGTAGGAGGCCGCTTGCGGGCGACCAACTTGCAGCAACATATGATGGCTCTGCATATACACGTCGCCCGCAAGCGGGCTCCTACGGTAGCTCACGTTTTAATCGAATCAAGGCCGAAGTATCTTCATCGCCATAACCCTGTTGCATTAATTGGGCATAATCGGCGAGCGATTGTTCGATTACAGTCGCGCGAATTCCGGCATCGGCCGCCATTTTTTGTACGATCAATAAATCTTTGTGCAGCAAGGCCGATTTAAAACCCGGCGTAAAATTACTCGCCATCATGGTGGCGCCGCGTTTATCCAGAAACCAATTACCGGCGGCACCGGCGGCCAATGTTGGCACCAATAATTCCGGTTTTAATCCCAGCTTTTCACCCAGCGCCAAACCTTCGCAAACCGCCTGCGCAATACCCGCGACTAACACTTGATTGACTGCCTTGGTCGCTTGGCCCGCGCCGGTGTCACCCATGTGGGTGATTTTTGTAGCGTAGGCATTCAAGACTGGACGTATTTTTTCCAGATTGGCTTCGCTGCCACCCACCATTATCGACAACTTGCCGTTGCGTGCACCTTCGACTCCGCCCGATACCGGCGCGTCGATAAAACCGATGTTTTTTGCCGCAAGATTTTTTTGCGCCTGCTTTGCTGTCGCCATCGAGACAGTGGAATGATCGACCACTACGGCGCCGGTCTTGAGAACGCTAAACAGGGCATTTACATTTTCGAGCACGTCGGCATCTCTGGAAACGCAGAGCACGACCACATCGCAATCGGAAAAAAAATGGCTCGCATGCGCAGCATTGACCGAGAATTTTTCCGCGAGTAATTGTGCCTTCGCAATCGAGCGATTGCCGACTACCGTCAACAAGCCATGTGTATGCAAATGCCCTGTCATCGGCTCGCCCATTGCACCCAAACCGATAAATCCGACTTTTAGTTTTTCGCTCATTGGTGAAGACCTTTTTTATGTTTAACGTAGGAGCGAGCTCTGCTCGCGAAATGCCTCGACGCAGGTTTTTCGCGAGCAGAGCTCGCTCCTACGGTCGAAACATATCGCAGCGTAAGCAGATGAAATAGCACGGCATTAAAGCCTTAAACATGCTCTTCATGCAAATAGGTATAACCGGTCAAACCATCTTCCAGCGCTTGCAACATCTGTGCTGCCTGCTCACCGCTAAAACCCGCACCAGAAATTTTATCGCGATATTGCTGGCGCAAAGTGTCGAGGTGATAACCCACATAATCCAGCATCACGTCGGTGGTATCACCTTTGCGAGTCTGGCTGATTTCATGGCTACCATCGGGCTTGATACGGATATTGGCCGAATAGGTATCGCCAAATAAATTATGGATATCGCCCAATACTTCCTGATACGCACCGACCATAAAAATGCCGAGGCAATAACTTTCGCCGTCTTTTAGCGAATGCATTGGCAGTGATGAATTCAGCGATTCGGCTTCGACATAGGTATCAATGCGGCCATCCGAATCGCAGGTCAGATCGGCAATTACGCCGCGGCGATCCGGCGCTTCGTTCAAACGTGCAATCGGCACAATCGGGAATACTTGATCAATCGCCCAGACATCGGGTATCGATTCGAATACCGAGAAGTTGACGAAATATTTATCGACCAGACGCTGGTTTAATTCATCGAGTACATCGCGATGCGATTTTTCTTCGCCGGTTAATCGCGCGCGCACGCCATGGGCAATCGCGTAAAAAATATCGTCAAGTTTCGCGCGTTGTTCCAGCGTGATTTGTCCGAGTGAATACAGGGTCTGACCTTCAGTTAAATAATGTTGCGCCTCATGGAATAATTCGAGTGCCGGGCGTTGATCAAGCGCATGATGTACTTCACGCAAATGCTTCAGCACCATAGGCTCGCCTTTTTCGACGGCAACGACGCGGCCTTGCGGTGCCGCTTCCACTTCGGAAACATTGGCAATCATCACCGCATGATGCGCGGTCATCGCACGGCCGGCTTCGGTAATCATCATCGGATGTTTCAGGCCATGTTCTTCACAGGCTTCGCTCAATGGCTGAATCAGGTTGTGCGCGAATTGATCGAGACCATAATTCATCGAGCAATAACCGCGCGAACGGGTGCCTTCGTAATCCACAGCAAGGCCACCACCGGAATCCATAAAGCGGATTCCGCAACCCATCGCCGATAATTCGACGAAATAACGCACCGCTTCACGCATGCCGTTGGCGATGTCGCGCACATTAGAAATTTGCGAGCCCATATGAAAATGCAACAGCTGCAAAGCTTCGAGCATATTCGCCGCTTTCAAACGCTCGACCAGATTCAATACCTGGCGTGGCGACAAACCAAATTTCGCTTTATCGCCACCGCTGTTCTGCCATTTGCCGGCACCGAGCGAAGCTAAGCGCATGCGAACGCCAAGACCAGGCATCACGTCGAGATTTTTTGCTTCTTCCAGAATAATATCGAGCTCGGAAGGTTTTTCGACCACGATAAAAGTTTGCAAACCCAATTTACGGCCAAGCAGTGCAAGCCGGATAAATTCGCGGTCTTTATAGCCATTGCAAATAATCACGCTGCCCGGTTTTGCCAAACCCAACACCGCCATTAATTCGGGTTTTGAACCCGCTTCCAGACCAAAGCCTTCGCCTCCTTGCGTCGCGAGTTCACCGGCAACGCTTAAATGCTGATTCACCTTGATCGGATACACCGCGGTGTAGCCGCCGGTGTAATTCAAATCCTGCATGGCTTTGGCAAACGCTTTTTGCAGCTTGCTTAAACGGTCGCCAAGAATGTCGGAAAAACGCAACAGCAAAGGCAGCTTTAAACCCGCCGCGCGACATTCATCAACAATGCCCGGCAGTGGCAAACTAGGGCCTTCAGGCCCTTGTGGCAACACGCACATTTCACCGTGCTCGTTGATATCGAAATAACCCTCGCTCCAAAACGGCACCGAATACGTATGGCGGGCGCGGGCTGTGGACCAAGCTGAGCTGACTGTCATGGTAAAACCTGTCGGCAAACTAAATGAGTCTGTATTGTAACGTTTTGTATCCACATAAATGCTGCGTTTTCGCTACAATGCGCGGCCCGTGATTCCCGCGGTTTCCTTCTGGAGCTTGATATGACCCCGTCCGATACCTGGTTTTACGAAAACTTCTCCTACACCGGCTCAGCCATCGGTTTTCGCATCACACGCAAACTCGAAGAAGTGCAATCCCCGTTTCAAAAAATTGAAATGTTCGAGAGCACCGACTGGGGCAATATCATGACCATAGATGGCGCCATGATGGTGACTACACGCGATAATTTTTTCTATCACGAAATGATGGCGCATGCGCCCTTGTTTACCCACGCCAATCCGAAAAACGTCGTCATCATCGGCGGCGGCGATTGCGGCACCTTGCGTGAAGTGTTGAAACACAAAGGTGTTGAAACCGCCGTGCAATGCGACATCGACGAACAAGTCACCCGCATGGCCGAAAAATATTTTCCCGAACTATGCGAAAGCAATAATGACCCACGCGCCACCGTCATGTTCGACGACGGCTTGGCGTATATGGCAAACGCAGCGCCGGAAAGTATCGATTTAATTATTGTCGATTCCACCGACCCGGTCGGCCCGGCCGAAGGTTTATTCAATGAAGCCTTCTACAAGAATTGTCTGAAAGCCTTGCGCCCGGATGGTTTGCTTGTGCAACAAAGTGAATCACCACTGGCATTGATGCATTTGATTCACGATATGCGAAAAGCGATGAGTGACGCCGGCTTCAAAAATTTTCGCACCCTGCCATTCCCGCAACCGTGCTACCCGACCGGCTGGTGGAGCGGTACGATTGCCTCGAAGTCTGCTTGTGATCTAACGAAGTTTCGCGAAGGCGATGCTGCTGCGAAAACATTTTCGACCAAGTATTACAACCAAGGTATTCATCAGGGTGCATTGATGATGCCGGAATTCATGAAAACCGAATTGCCAGATTGATTCATTCGATTTTTGATTGAAATAAAAAAGGGCTGATGATTCAGCCCTTTTTATTTATTTGATCATACCGGCGCTTACGACATTAATCCCCGTTGTGCAGCCCGACTACTTCTTTGCGTAGCTGTGTATAGATCACGTCGGTTTCCGGGCGCACGCCATGCCAGATTGAAAAGCTGATCGCAGCTTGTTCCACCAGCATGCCAAGACCATCAAGAACGGTTTCTGCATTCGCTGCTTTTGCCCATGACATAAAGGCAATGGCGGCTTCGCTATAACTTAAATCGATTGCGAGCGTGCGCGCTGTTGCCAGCGAGAAGGGCAATGCGGTGCTGCTGGCTCCGCGCCCGGCCGAAGTAGCATTGATAATAAAATCGAAACTGCCGAGATTACTTAAATCATCCCAATAACGCGGATGCACGCGACCTGGTTGGCCAATGGCATCAACCAGTGAATCGGCTTTTCCGGCGGTTCGGTTGACGACAAACAATTCGCCAATGCCTGCATCCAATAAAGCCGGTGCGACACCTCGTGCGGCGCCGCCTGCACCTAGCAACAAAGTACGACGGCCACGCAAATCAATGCGATGGCGTTCGGTTAAATCATGAATCAGACCGGGGCCATCGGTGTTATCGCCATCCCATCCGGTGTCGGTACGAATCAGAGTATTGACTGCCCCGGCACGCTGCGCGCGTTCACTGGTATTTTCGCATTGGGCAAAGGCCGCTTGTTTGTGCGGCAAAGTAATGTTCGCACCACGACCGCCAAGCGCATGGAAATTATCGAGCGCGTAGAAAAAATTTTCAGGTGCGGTTTCAATGGCGGTGTAGTCGAGCGAAACGCCCTGTTGTTTGGCGAACGCGGCATGAATACGCGGCGATAAGCTGTGCGCGATGGGTTGGCCGAAGACTGCGAAGTGCTGTGTCATGTGGTTCTCCTGAAAATCGTTTGCTCGTCGCCCGCAAGCGGCCTCCTACGATACTTTCAAATACCGCGCAGCATCCAAAGCAAAATACGTGAGTACACCATCGGCACCGGCGCGCTTCATGGCCATTAAAGATTCCAGCACGCAGGCTTTTTCGTCAAGCCAGCCGTTTTGGGCCGCAGCTTTGAGCATGGCGTATTCGCCGCTGACTTGATACACAAATGTCGGTACGCCGAAATGGTCTTTCACGCGGCGCACGATATCCAAGTAGGGCATACCG
>JAYSXB010000187.1:0-3823 GCA_043717775.1 Arenimonas sp. | reverse complement strand
GGCTCTTGCGCAGACCGGTCGCGCCTAAAGGCGCTCCTACGATTCAGCACCCTAATACGATTCAGCACCCTAAAAATCGTTTAATAATCACTATTTAGCTAGCAAATGCTTAGGTTTTGATATAGACTTCGCCCCGTTTGCTGCTCCGGGTTCGTTGTCCCCTTGGCTGGCCGGCGGTCGAAAGACCGAACAAGCCACCTCTCCCGTACGTTTCGTCGCGCAAACCGCCTAGTCTGATTTCATTCCAAGGCGACATATCAAACTCCAAGCACGGTTTCAGGGAACGCTTCGGGTACAACGGAGCACCACATGTCATTTGAAACGCTTGGGCTATCGCCCGCGCTGCTGCGCGCGCTGTCCGAAAGTAATTACACCACCGCCACGCCTATTCAGGCTGAAGCCATTCCCCTTATTCTTGCTGGCCGCGATTTACTCGGCGGCGCACAAACCGGTACCGGTAAAACGGCCGCATTTGCACTGCCTTTATTGCAACGCATGAGCGAGCTCACCACTCCTCGCCAGTCGCGTCGTCCGCGTGCATTAATTCTTACCCCAACTCGCGAATTGGCCGTGCAAGTACACGACAGTATTCGCAAGTACGGTAAATATTTGCGTATGCCTTCTACCGTTGTTTACGGTGGTGCCGGCATGAGCCCGCAAATCGATGCACTGCGTCGTGGCGTCGATATTCTGGTTGCTACACCCGGTCGTTTGATTGATCACATCGAACAAGGCACCCTGCAATTGGGCGATGTTCAAATGTTGATTCTGGATGAAGCCGATCGCATGTTGGATATGGGCTTTATGCCTGCTATCCGCCGCGTATTGGGCTACTTGCCTAAAGTGCGCCAGACTTTGTTGTTCTCGGCCACTTTCGAAGAACAAATCAAGAAACTCGCGATTGATTTTTTGAAAAACCCCATTCAAGTTCAAGTCTCTGCACAAAATGCAGTGGCTGCCAGCGTCAGCCATCGCGCGCATCCGGTCGATACCGGTCGCAAACGCGATTTGCTCACGCAAATGCTGGCCGAGCGTTATCAAGAACAAATTCTGGTATTCGGTAAAACCAAGCACGGTTGCAATCGCTTGGCCGAACATCTTGAAAAAGCCGGTATTCGTTCTGTGGCCATTCACGGCAACAAATCGCAGGCCCAGCGTTTGAAAGCATTGAACGATTTTAAATCGGGCAAAGCTCGCGTATTGGTTGCCACCGATGTGGCCGCTCGTGGTCTGGATATTCCGCAACTGCCCGTCGTGATCAATTACGACTTGCCGATGGTGGCCGAAGATTATATTCACCGTATTGGTCGTACCGGCCGCGCCGGCGCCAGTGGTGAAGCGATTTCATTAGTAGCCCCAGAAGAAGCACAATTATTGCGTGCGATTCACCGTGTGCTGAAAGCCGACATCGAAATGATTACCGTACCGGGCTTCGAAGCCAGCCGTGCGATTCGCATGGGTAATGATTCCGGTCGTCCAGCGAACAACAGCCCACGTCCGGGTGGTGATCGTCCACCGCAAAAACGCGGTCGTCGTCCACATGCTGCACCGGGTAAAACCGGGCAGCCTGCATCACACGCACACGCTGGCCCAAAAAAGCACGGTGCCAGCAATGGTCCAAAGCGTCGTGACCCATCGGCACAACGCGGTTAAGCGTAGCCCGGGTCACGCTCCACCGACCCGGGGTTGATCTGCGACTGTGTCTCTAAAAAAGACACAAAGATAAACCCGTAAGAGCGCTCACGAGCGCGAAAACCTGCGACACAATTCCAGCGATACTGTATTGATCTGCTTTTCGATCCACTAAAGAAATAAGTTTTGAGTAGCGTATGCACTCGAGGCCAGCTTGAATAAAGCTGGCCTTTTTTAATGGCTGCGGAGAACCCCCGGGTCAGGTGGAGCCATGACCCGGGCTACATAAAACTGGCCTTTTTTAATTGTGGCGAAGCATTCCCTGGGTCAGATGGAGCCATGACCCGGGCTACGTGATAAATTGGTTTCATGCAAAAAATCATTATCGAAAAACCTGGCCATTACGATGTTTTGAAACTGATCGAGTTTCAAACGCCAGCGCTTCAATCCAATCAAGTCTTAATTAAAGTACATGCCGCCGGTTTGAATTACGCCGATGGCATTATTCGCATGGGCTTATATGAATCAGCCAAGCGCCTGCATGGCTATCCGATTACACCAGGCTTTGAAATTGCTGGTGAAATTATCGAAGTACATTCTGATATTACCGAACATAAAATTGGCGACAAAGTGATTGGTGTGACTTTGTTTGGTGGCTATACCAGCCACATCGTACTCGATACAACACGCTTGTTTCGATTACCGGAAAGTTTAAGTTTTGAACAAGCCGCTGCATTGCCGACGGTTTTTTTAACCGCCTGGTTTATGGCTCACCTGCAAGTGAATCCCCGTGCTGGCGATACCTGGTTAGTCCATTCAGCGGCCGGTGGTGTGGGTTCTGCACTTGTTCAACTCGGAAAACTCGCCGGTGTTCGCGTTATCGGTGTGATAGGTTCGGCACATAAACGTGATGCCTGCATTGCGATGGGTGCCGATGCCGTTATCGTGAAAAGCGAACAGGATTTATGGAAAGAAGCAGAACGTCTCGCACCGAAAGGGTTTGATGCCATTTTCGATGCTAATGGCGTCAGCACATTGGGGGAAAGCTATAAACATCTTGCCCCGATGGGCAAACTTTGTATCTACGGTTTCGCCAGCATGCTGCCCAATAATGGACGATTGAATTGGTTCAAACTCGCTTGGGATTGGCTGCGCACACCGCGTTTCAGTCCATTAAAAATGACCCAGGAAAATCGCAGCGTACTGGCCGCAAATTTAAGTTTCTTGTCTGAACACGCCACCATGCTGCGCGAAGGTATGCTCTGGTTACTGGAAAGATTTAGCGATGGAAGATTAAAACCCTTACCCATCGAAACATTTGATCTTGCCGACGCCGGGAAAGCACAGGCCCGAATTGAATCCGGAAAAACTGTTGGCAAGATAGTGTTAATACCAAAACCGTAGCCCGGGTCACGCTCCACCGACCCGGGATGGTCTGCGATTGACCCATAAAAAAAGAAAAAGATAACCCCGTAGGAGCGCTCACGAGCGCGAAAAACTTGCGACACTCTTGAAAAACAAAGTAGCCGGGTCACCCTCTATAGACCCAGGATGGTTCGGTACGTGTTTACCCGGGTCGGTGGAGCGTGACCCGGGCTACGCGTTTTTATAGAATCAGAACGGTTTCGCTATCACCAAATAAATGGCGCCGAATGCGAGAAATATTGGCAGTTCGTTATACCAACGAAGCTTCGTATTCGACATCAGTTTTCCGCCAGCGGCTGCTCGTTTCAACATCACGCCGGTCGAGATGAAGTAGGCAAACAACAATGCCACCAATAGTAATTTGGCGTGCAGCCAGCCCCCCTTAATTCCGAAATGTACCCAAAGCGTCATACCCAACACAAACGCAAAACCAAACATCACATGCCCAAAGCGATACAAGCGTTTGCCCATCAGTACCAAACGCTCCTGTACTGTTGGTTGGCCTGCGCATTCGTTGATATTTAACAGTATGCGGGGCAGGTAAAACACCGCTGCCAGCCAGGCAATAACAAATAGTAGATGTAAGGATTTAACCCAGAAATACGCCATATGAAGCTCTCCAAAGCAATGAAACACCGAGTCCTATCATGCCACAGGCCCAAATGGAGCCGCGGCTCCACCCATAAGAGAGTAAACTATGCACCGCGTTCTATCGCATTGGGCGACTCGAACGAAACTGTGAGTACACCATGTCTGAAGCGCCAAT
>JAYSXB010000186.1:0-1461 GCA_043717775.1 Arenimonas sp. | reverse complement strand
ACGAGTGACTGCTCATTCAAACGCAACCAGGGAATATTTCTTTCTTCGGCGGCTTTTACAATCGAAGCAGTTGATGGCCCGAGCGCGCGGCGCTGTGCGAAACGAATAAATTCATCACGGGCACTTGGCCAGTTCCAGTCTTCGGGCAGCAGGCCACTGGTTTGCAGTGCTGCGGGCAATAGCGAGGTCAATAATTTAAGCGCTAATTCACCGGCGGCAATGCCTTCGTCTTTCTGGGCATATTCATAAACAACGCTATAAACACCGGGCTTATCGGTGCTGCGGGTTTTGCCGAAGGTAACGTCTTCGCCCGCCATGTTTTGCAATTCGATGGCGACATGTTCCAACACATGACCAAGCCAGGTGCCTTCGTCTTCTTTCATACGCCGAACAAAACCGCCGGGCTCGCGATACGAACAACCATGCTCGAATAAACCCGGCAGTGCATTGACCAAGCCATCGACAAAATCATTACCTAATTTTGCGGTCGGCCATTTTTCCATTTCACCTAGATCAAGTTCCAGTTTTATCACCGGAAAATGCGCATACAAGGACGGCCCAACAAATACATTACGTTCGAGAATACGCATGGCAAAATCCTAGGTTAAAGGGCTAATTAAATTTCCGGCTAATGCTTTTCTTGTATGTAAATTAAAGGTAGCGCCAGCCACCAGTATGTGCACGGTCAGGCCCAGCAGGCAAACCGGCTCGCCTTCATTGACCTGGTCCATCGAAGAAAACGAAAGGTTAGAAGCATCCACGACCGTAATGCCGCCGCTGCCTTCCACTTCCACCGTATTATCGGGACTGATAAAGGCGGCGGTGTCTTCATCAAGCCCCAAGCCTATAGCAAAAGGGTTGTAAGCCAAAGCCGTGACCAAACGACCCAGCCGATCACGCTGACGAAAATGCTGATCAATAATAAAACGATTGGTCAAACCAAAACCCGGAGCAAGGCGAACCGAACCGGCTATCGGTGAAGCACCTTCTTCGCCAAAGGCAATCATGTGTTCACTAATCACGCTGGCACCGGCACTGGTACCGGCCACATGCACGCCTTCGGCATTTTGCGTACGAATTAATTTTGCGACTGGGGTTCCGCCAATCAAGGTAGTCAAGCGCAATTGATTGCCGCCAGTAATAAAAATACCGGTCGCTTCTTTAATGCGCTTCAGACGATTGGGTTCAGAACAATCGCGGCGGGTATCGAAATTAATCGACTCCACTTTCGCAACGCCAAGATCGGTAAATATTTTCTCGTAGCGGTCGCCAGTATCAAGCAAACGGCTGGCTGTTGGAATAACGACAATATCGGCCGCATTACCACCACAAAGTTTTACAAAACGCTCAAGAATTCGAGGGTTATTTTCTTTTTCTTCCGCGCCGCCGATGGGAATAATCCAACCGCGTTGTTCCCCATCTTCCACTTTACTTGGGCACATCCACTCGTCCTTGGTGATA
>JAYSXB010000185.1:0-3843 GCA_043717775.1 Arenimonas sp. | reverse complement strand
GCAGGGCTGCCATTAATGGTGTAATTGGCGGAAAGAAAAATGCCGTAACCCAGTGGCAAATCATAATTATTCGAACCGTTGGCAACGAGTGTGTAGGTATCGGAGCCGACACTTAATCTGAAGCTCGCAAATGCACTCGGCGCATCCTGGCGAGTGGCGGTAATCGTGGTGATGCCATTGCTCGGACCGGCTGTCACATTAATAGTGGCCAGACCACTGCCATCGGTGACCGATGTGCCGCTGGATAATGTGGAGTCACCATTGCTAACTACCCAATCAATGGTAACACCAATGGCAGGCAGTCCGTTATCGTTTGCCAATACCTCCAGTGGCGATGTAAACGCTACATTATTGGGAGCGCTTTGATTATTGCCGGAATTCACACGCAGCGTTTTTGCAATCGTGGCGGTGCTCACAATAAATTCGACGGCATTGCCGGGGCAGTCCGGGTCTGCGTTAGTAGGGCAACTGCCTTGCACGCGAATTCGGTAATCACCGGTCAGTGTTGGCGTGAATGTATTGAGGCTGTCGGCATTCGCCGCGACGGTCGATGTAGCGCTAGCTAAAACACCACCACCAGGCCCACTGACAATGCTCCATTGGGTTAGCAAGCTCGTTGCAGCAATACCGTTGATGTTGTAATCGACACTCAGGCTGCTTGGAACGCCAATCGTACCACCAGCACTCAATGGCGAATTAGGTGTGATTCGATACGCATTGGCGCTCGACGACAAATTAAAACTGACGCTTTCAAACGGTTGGCTGCTACCACCTGTGGATGGCCATTTTGCCGTGGCAATGGCTTTGCCTGCACCAGTGAAGGTCAAGGTATTTGAACTGTCCCCATTGCCATTGGTGACCGTACTTGCACTGGCTAAAGTGGCAGGCCCGGTGACTGTCCAACTAATGGTTTGTGGATTGGCAAAGCCGCCAGATAATAATTGCACCGCCAGTGGCGCGGAAGTTTGCGATACAGCGAGTGCCTGACTATTACCCGAAACAATTCGCAAAGAATTGCTATTGACGGTGAAGCTTGTTGTTGGGTCGCCAGCGCTACAGCCTGTACCGGCGCGGTTCCAGCAAGCGCTAATCACATAGCTGCCACCTTGTGTTGTGGTGACCGTGACATTACTACGGCCTGCTGCATCAATAGTCGTTGCCGCACTACTAAAATTCGTTTGTGCCGGAATACTGCTGGTCCAATAAATCAGGCCGGCATTATTGGCAACGCCAGCAAAATTGGAAAATGTTGTCAGATTAAAACTAAACGAACTACTTCCAGAAACTGTCGCCGGTGATGCACGGTTAAGTTGTGCATTGACCGCATTGACCGTAAATAAAACAAAAGCAGAGGCGGCGTCCGAGCGCTGTGCACGAATAACAATCGGACCGGCCGCTGCGCCCATCGTCACCGTGTTACTGGCTAGACCAACGGCATTAGTCGCGCTGGTAGCCGAACCTAATGTCGCCGAGCCCGAAACAATCGTCCAGGCAATATTGACGCCCGATGTACCGATACCGGCATTCTGGGCCTGCACCACCAGTGGTGCAGCCAGTGCTAACCCAAGCCCAGCAGATTGCGAATTGCCACTAATATTGATCAAGGACGGCGCGTTGATACGAATACGAAATTGCTGTGTCGGTGGCGCACAGATATCAGACGCAAGATTGCTCGGGCAGGTGCCGGTAGCAGTCACAAAATAAGTACCCGAAGCTGCCGACTGAAAATTGATGCTCACTAAACCATCGCTACCCGACACCGGTGTGTTCGCGCTGGAAAGTGTGGCGGCAGGCGTTACGGTCCAATTGACACTCTGGCCAGTAAAGCCGGTTTCGCCATAGAGATAACGCGCGCTCAGCGGAATGCTGGTATTGACGGCGCTGTTAATATCGGTCGCTGTTTGCGCCGTTAAGGAGGCAAATTTTACGACGGGATTGGAATTTATATTTGCCGTGCCTGTAACCAAGGGTGCGGCAATGGCAGCGCCGAACAGAATTTTCTCAGCGCCAACGGGAACCGGAGCATTGGCTTCTACTTCAAACTCGGCCTTGGCGGGTTTTTCGCAAAAGTTTTTACTTTCGGATTCGCCACAGACTTCTGCCAGAAATTTATAGTTACCGGGCGTATGCACCAGCACACGCAGTTGACTGATGCCTTTGGCATTGGTTTTGCCTTTGCCTGGAAATAAACTAGCCTTGCCCGGGCCTTCAGTTTGTGTCCATCGCACCCTAGCGTTCGAAGTGGGAATTTTTTCTTTCGAAACAAAGACAGTGATTTCAGTTGAGTCATCAATCTTCACTGATTTGCTTTCGGTAGAAAGCTTGATCGCTAAAGGATTTTCATCGGCACATGCGTGGCTGGCAAATAAGCCGGACATGCCCAGCCAGAAAGCGAGTAGCGTGGTTTTAGTGAGATTGGCATTAAGCGTTTTATGCGCGCCGAGTGTAACAAACATAAGCTCTATCCCCTGGAGCGGTGTTTAGTTTTGGAGTATCAATAACAGTAACGATATCTCTTACACAATACGGCCATGCTCTGCCTTTTTTTATACAAATTCCAGCGCTATCCGGCAGAGAAATGCGGGCAACTTGTTACAGGATGTTTCGTTCATGAGTGCGTAAACGAAAAAGGCCATCAGACGTTTAGCGTCTGATGGCCCGGATAAATTATCGTCAGTGTTATTTTGCGATTAGCGACTCAATGCAGTCCGGTAATTCGCATTTCAATGGTATCGCCATTGGCTTCTGTCTGTTCTATTCGCAAGGGCAGGAATTGTTTGTTTACCGCTAGCCACAAGGTTGTTGTTTTGCCATTCGCATTTTCGCGAATGCGTTCAACCTTGACGCTATTGAAGGAACCTAGTGTGGTGTCCATTTTTTCCTTACCCATTAAACGATATAACTGATTGTTTAATTGCTCGCGATCTGCCACCGGATAGACAAGATCACCGCTTTTGCCCTGTAATAGATCTTGCATGATCGCAACGGTAATGGCGTGGCGATCCAGAACACCTGGCTGATATTTCAAGCTATAGGTTTTGTCCTTGTCCTGACTAACAATGGTCTTGTTTTGCGCATTGACGCTAATACTGCGTTGCTTGTCTTTCCAGCCCGCTTTTTGCTTAAAACTATAATCAATAGTTTCTGGTTTTCCTTCATTCCAGCGAATCAATGAGCGCTCGTTTATTTCAACACCGGCGATGGCGGCAATGCCGGTGCCAATAGTCTTGGTGGTTAGTTCCCAGCGACCATTCCCAACATCATTGAACTTGATGGTAGCGGTGCCTAAATCCTTGCCATTACGAAACACCACATAATTGGCTGTAAAAGCTTTTGCTCGATAAGCCGATGTAGCTACTTTTATTTGTGGTGCGGAAACCGTTGCCTGCGCGAAGCAGGGTAGCAAGAAGGCAAAAAGAAAAATAAGGTTTTTCATAAGTCATCCTGCAAAATATTTTGAGGGTCTAACTGCAAAGGTTTTTCTGGCGGCGATTGCAAAAGTATGCGGCCTTGCTCAAGTGCGACGATGGTTTCTATCAACAAGGCATGTTCGCGCTCCAACACTCTTTGTTCGAGCATTTCATCGGTGTCATCAGGTAATATTTCAACGCACACTTGGGTTAATACCGGGCCAGCATCGAGCTCGGGAATAACACAATGCACGCTGGCACCATGCAATGTTTCGCCAGCTTCTAATGCACGCGCATGTGTACGCAAGCCCGGAAACTTTGGGAGTAGTGAAGGGTGGATATTGATCATTTTAGCTTGCACTTTTTCTACCGTTTTGGCGGATATTAAACGCAAATATCCGGCACAGACGATGAGATCAGGCTGAACGGCATC
>JAYSXB010000184.1:0-1484 GCA_043717775.1 Arenimonas sp. | reverse complement strand
ACAGAATGAGATACGGGACCAAATCCTTGAATAATTTTTCGCCAGTCTGTAACAGCAGATAACCGCCCAACACGCCGCCAACGATACTAGCCGGGACGATCAACCACAATCTTTTGATCTGGGTCTTGAGGTCGTTCCATTGTGCGAGGGTCCCGCCAAAATAACCAGGACACAGCGCGACGGTGTTGGTTACATTAGCGGCAACCGCCGGAACGCCCAAAAACGTCAACATGGGAAAGGTGATCAGCGTCCCGCCGCCCGCGAGAGCGTTGACTGCGCCCGCGGCGAGCGCGGCTAAACCCGCCAGGATAAAAGTAAGGGGAGTAAAAATCATGCAAGGAAATTCCTTTGCACCAAGTATAGCATCAGCGATATACGGCAGGCGAATCGATGTTGTCTTGTTTCGTGTCTGAAGTTGCTGTATACTGCTTCAAATGGCTGAATATAAAATCTTAACCGGCGATTGTTTTGAACAACTCAACAGCAAAAAAATTACAGGAACAATTGATTTAACTTTCCTTGATCCTCCTTTTAACCAAAACAAAGATTACGCTCATCACGACGACAATTTGTCGCCTGAGCAATATTGGGGCATGATGAAAGATATCTGCCAGAAAATTTTCGATATCACATCCAAGGGCGGCGCGGTATATTTCATGCAACGCGAGAAAAACACCGAGGAGGTTTTACGTTGTTTACGTGAAACTGGTTGGACTTTACAGAACTTAATCATTTGGAAAAAGAAAACATCGGCTGTGCCAGTTGCTGGTAAATTCGGAAAGCATTATCAAATCATCGCTTATGCTACGAAAGGCGAAAAGGCGCGAATCTTTAATCGTTTACGAATTTCACCGCCCTTACCTGCGAACTACAAACAACAACGCGAAAACGGACTCTATGTCACTGATGTATGGGATGACATCCGTGAATTAACATCAGGTTACTTCGCTGGCGATGAAGCTATTCGAGATAAAAACGGCGAACGCTTCCACAAACAACAAGCCCCGATCGCTTTGTTATTACGCATCATCTTGTCTTCTTCTAAAACCGGCGATACAGTTCTTGATCCATTTGCAGGAACCGGAACGACTCTCGTTACAGCGTATCAAGTTGGTAGAAATAGTGTTGGGGTTGAGATTGACCCCAAAAATTCAAAAATGATCCGCGAACGGCTGGAAGATATCCGTGACCCGGATAATGTGGAAAAATACTATCAGGATTATGTTTATACGGAGAACTTACCTGAAATTTGGGGTGTGAAATCATCAATCCAAATGCCCGCTAAATCCAAATCAAAGCAACCATCATTCTTTGGATAACTTATGTATTCAATATACCATTTCTGGAAACACATTGTCCACAATAAAGCATCGTTTTCCAGAGTCGGCAACTTGGATCAATTTAAGTTTGATACCGACATGTTATCTTGCGAGAATATAGGTGTGTTTCCCGACCTGGCTATAAAACTAAATCAAGACCGTTCT
>JAYSXB010000183.1:0-1484 GCA_043717775.1 Arenimonas sp. | reverse complement strand
TTGCCTTGATGGGCCCGACTGCCTCGGGTAAAACCGCATTGGCGATCGAGTGGGCGCAGCGTTTGCAAACGGAAATTATTAGTGTCGATTCGGCCTTGGTCTATCGTGGGATGGATATTGGTTCGGCAAAGCCAAGCGCCCACGAACAGCAAGGCGTTCCGCATCATCTGATTGATATTCGCGAGCCATGGCAAACTTATAACGCCGCCGATTTCGCCAAAGATGCTTTGCCTTTGATGGATCAGCTAAGCAGGCAAAATAAAATCCCTTTATTGGTCGGTGGTACTGGTTTGTATTTTCGCGCTTTATTGGATGGCTTGTCGGATATGCCGGCTGCTGACGTAAGCCTACGTGCTGAAATTCAAGCGCAGGCAGCGATCGATGGATGGCCTGCCATGCATGAGTTATTGAACAAAGTCGATGCCGCTGCCGGTGTGCGTATCAAGCCTAATGATGTGCAGCGAATTACCCGAGCGCTCGAAGTTTTTCGGCAAACCGGTAAGCCCATTACCCAGTGGCAGCAAGGCAGCACACGAAAGAAATTTCCCTTTCGAGTATTAAAAATTTGCATTGCTCCGCATGATCGGTCGGTTTTGCACGAAAGAATTGCACGGCGCTTCGACATCATGCTTGAGCAAGGATTTTTGGCGGAAATGCAAACGCTGATGAGCAATCCTTTATTGAATATGGAAGTGCCATCCATGCGCGCCGTGGGTTATCGTCAGGCATGGCGTTATTTAATCGGCGAAACCAATGAACAACAATTTCGCGAAGAAGCCGTTGCAGCGACCCGGCAATTGGCCAAACGGCAACTGACCTGGTTCCGTGGCGAGCTTGATTTACGTTGGTTTGACCCCCACTTGGTTAGGGCGGAATTAGAAAATGCTTTGGCTTCTTTCATCACTCGCTGATAACAAGTATTCGCGTTAAACTTCATACTTCGCAGCTAGGGCCCGTTGGCTGCAAACCACGCATTTGCGTGATCACAATAAAAAAGGAGTCCTTATGACTAAGTCACAATCTCTGCAAGACCCGTTTTTAAATGCACTGCGTCGCGAACGTGTGCCTGTGGCCATTTATTTGGTGAATGGCATCAAGCTGCAAGGCACGATTGAAAGCTTCGACCAATTTGTTGTGCTGTTGCGCAATACCGTGAGTCAAATGGTTTACAAACATGCCATTTCAACCGTAGTGCCTGCACGTAATGTGCGTATCGGCCCGGCCGGTGGCGAAGTTGTCGATGATGAGCCCGAGGATTCCATTGTTAGTTAATTCAATGACCGGCAGCGCTCATGTTTGAACGTACCCGCAAGGGTGAAAATGCCCTGCTGATTCAGCCGTATCGCCCGGGTCTGCAAGACCCAACGCTATTGGAAGAATTCATCGAGCTTGCCCGTTCGGCAGGTGCCACAGTGGTCGGCACCATCAACGCGCGCGTTGAACGTGCGAGTCCATCGCATTACATTGGTAGCGGCAAACTTATC
>JAYSXB010000182.1:0-1487 GCA_043717775.1 Arenimonas sp. | reverse complement strand
CAAGGTTTGTGATCCATTCCAACCCTTTCTTGATCCAATTGGTAACTTTTGCAATCTCGTCGTTGTCTTTGCCAAAGAATATTATATCCCCTTTAAAATCTATTATCTCACCCGTTTTAAATGGCGATTCGATAACGAGCAGCGCGCCATCATCAACCGCGCCACGCGAATGATCTATGCTAATCCGGGTTGCGGAGCCGGCGTTGCCAGGGTTATTTGTTACAAAATCCGAGAAAAATATTTTGCCGCGCACCGGGTCAACAGATTTTTTGGACTCATCCTTTTCAAACTCGGATTTATCGCCCAGCCAGTGCACAACCTCTGAAATTTCTAACTCCTGCCAGGCCTGTTTCAAGCAGCCCTTTATCAGCTTTCTGGGGAAACAAAACTTTTCATCCTCATTCTTAGCCATCGGATAATCCAGCCCGAATGCGCCAACATCGCTGGATTTTGTCATAAATGGAGCGATCAATTTGAGATTGATAGTGAGTGTTACTTTTTTCATTTCGCCTCCTTTTTGCAATCCGTAGGCTCGCCGATGAAATCCCAAAGTGCTTGAAGGTGAAGAAAAAGCGCTTCGGAACCTTCAAAATACTCTTCTTTGTTTTTTGAGCACTCCAGGTATGGGGGAAAGAATCTTTTACAGCAGTTAATCTTTTCTTTAGGGCCCGTATCCAGACTCTTAAAAATATCTGCAATATCTTTTTTTCTATCCTCTTTTGTTACCTTATCTCCCAGAGGTGAGAGCAATTTCAATACGATCTGATTCAGCTTTCGGCGTGGGATTGATTCCTTTAGATAGCGAATTGCTTCTGTAATCTCAACCGGTGTTTCCTTTGGATCGCAAATTGCTTTTGTAATCTCAACCGGTCTTTCCTTCCTTGAAAACTTCCCCGCATCCAGGATCAGTCTTTGCGAATATTCTCCAAAGGCAGAGCGACTATTTCGATGTTTTTCTAAATCCCCGCCTATATGATCGAATGATTCGAGAATTTCATAGGCAAAATAGTTTCCCTTCGGCTTTATTTGCTTCGCCAGATCGGCCAATTCCGTCGCCAGCTTTTTGATCCTGCGAATCGGGGCATTGTGGTGACAAAACACAACGCCGAGAGAATGGGTAAGGGTCGTATTGTTCCATTTAAACTCCTGCTTATAAAATTGCTCTATTACTTCCCAACCCTTCCAGGCGGGAACCACAATGCATATCTCATCCCCGCCCCAGAGCAGGATTTCAAGTTGATAAACTGTCTCAATCTCGCCTTTGTCATTCTTCTGTTTAAATTGCCAATCTTTCTGATCGACAACTTTCTCCATCAGTTCGGCCAGCCAGTCTCGTTGAAATTTAGTCTTGTGCTCATCGAATTTCGCAAGTTCAGCTTTGCCCAAGTTTTTTTGCTTTTCACCAAAGCTATTTCCATCGAGATATATAACTGACATTTTATGATGAAGATTACCTTTGTCCTTGGTGTTGTAATCATCTTTCTTAG